>DOJW01000009.1 GCA_003511165.1 Candidatus Dependentiae bacterium | reverse complement strand
TTAATTATCGAGTTCGCGTTAATATACTTATTAACAAGATCATTAATTTCAAAAATAGACCACTTCTGAAACTTTAAAATTTATTGATCGTTACTTATATCGTTTTTTCAATTTAATTCTTCTTTCGTTTCTTTTTTAATTTCAAATGACTCTGGCTGCCTTCCGCAGTGGAGATAAGAGGTTTTTACGCAAAACCCTCTTATCAATCTCCGTGCGCCAAAAGGGACTTTTGGATTTCCTATAACGCAACGCTAAACTGTCTGGATACAACTCCCAGACTTCGCATGGCTACGTCGGACGGGTCGTTGTACTGCGACAGTAGCCTTGCAATAAGGATCCACATTTTTTTTATTTTCATATTTGCATATTTATTTAAATTACGAAAATAATTTCAAAAGAGGTCTAATTTATAAATATTCTAAAGTTAGATATCCACTTTTTAACATATTTTCTATCGTATCTAATTCTACTTTTAAGTGATAAGTGATATCTGTATCTGTAATTGTTGGATCTTTGAAAAATGTTATTATTGAATGACCTCTACTTATAAGCCAAGTTAACTCGATTTTGATTTCCGATTCATCATAAACGGAACCTGCAATATCTAACGTTTCTTTTAATTCGGCATTATTGTACAAAGCTTCATAATAATTGATAACCGTATATCCCAGCTCAAACTTTTTGACTAAATTACTTTTTTCTAATGAATCTAAAAAATCATTAATTATTTTATCAACCAGTTTTTCAGGTGGATCTGGGTAAAATCCTTTTAGTTCAAAATTATTACCTTCTAAATACCTGTACTTTACGCAAGTCGAACCCATGATGAAATTTTCTTTTACAAATTGATGTAGCTCCTCTTCCTCTTTAACTAGTTTTTTATTTGCATAGAAAGTAGGATTTTCGATATTAAATTTTCTTTTGATCTCTTTTTTTAGGTAACTTAACCATTCGTAATATAAAATCATTTTCCGATGTCTCCGTTTTTATCTTTAAACTCTTTCAAGGCTGAAATATCCTTCTCTTATTGCTGAATATAAATCTAATGTTTGCATAAAAACTTTATGTATTTTTATACCCACAAGAAGCTCTTTATACTCATTCCATTCATCTCCATATTTCAACACAAAACCAGAAAAATAGCCTTCTTTAATATCAAAATTAATTGCTTTTATTAATTCCCGTTTTTTATATAAGGTATATCCAAAATTAAATAAAGCATTTTCATAATCACAAGCATCAAGGGTATTCAATATAAATGAAATAACTTTTTCACAAACTTCTTTAGATGGCGAAAAAAAATATTCTTTTATTTCTATTTTGTTATCCCCTAAAAATTTGTATTGCGCTGTTTTTTCTCTGTCTAATACCCAATCCACCCAACCAATTACCAAATCTAGATCTTCAGGATACTTCGCAATTTTATCTCTATTAAATATTATGTATCCATCTTTAAATCCATACCGATCTCTTGCATCGTATATTATTGCGTAAATTAATTCTTCACCATCAAAAGCTATACTCATTTTTACGCTCACTAACAATTTATTTGCAATAGTTACACTCGTTCAATTTTTACAGATCCTTCTCTCATAGTTGAATGTATATCTAATTGCTGCATACGAAGTTCATATACTTTTATATTTTTTAGATATTCATATTTACTTGCATCCCAAGGCTTTTGTACGTCGACATAAACAAAACCCCTTTTAATGGCAAAATAAACCACGCTTACTAATTCCTTTCTTGTATATAAGTTGCACCCATATTTAAACAAGGTACTTTCATCTGCTCCATAAAGATCAATAGTTTTCAGCATAAATGAAATAACATTTTCACAGATTTCTTTAGAAGGCGAAAAAAAGTATTCTTTTATTTCTATTTTATTTCCTCCTAAAAATTTGTATTGCACAACTTTTTCTTTTTCTAATATTTTATCTATCCATTCAATTACCTCGTCTAAACCATCAGTAACTTGCGCAATTTTATCTCTATTAAAAACTATTAACCCATTTTCAAATGCATGTTTATCTCTTGCATCATATATCATTACCCAGATGAGTTCTTCTCCATCAAAAGCTATACCCATTAAATTGCCTCCTCATGTTTACAAATTTAATTATTTATACATTTTGTCCGATTTAAGATGTTTATAATGATTTTTACCCTTACCAAAAGAATGAACGTTACCATCCTCAATTATTATATGCTGATCATAGATAGGAATGTAATCATCTTTAGCTATAGCTTCTTGAATCTCAATATTGTAATGATCTACAGGTTTAGGATATTTATTACCAATAGAATGTGCTCTAGCTCCAGTACCTCGTCTAAATATAACTTTTGTCTGATCATCCGCCATAACCTCTAACTGATGAGACACTTTTTCTCTTGGCTTTGCTTTTTCTAACAAATCAAATAAATTATTCTTTTCAAGTTTCGTTTCAATATTCGAAACTTTATTTATCGCTTTTCCGGCAGAACCTTCTGTTTTAATAAGATTTGGATTACGTTCAACAATATCCAAAACGTTCTCTGCAAATCCAATCCCTTTTTCTTCTACTATTTTTTGTGCAACTTTTGCACCTTCTCCGGCACCTTTTAAAATATCATTAACAGGGGTCAAAACTTCAAATCCATCTAAAAGCGCTGCTTTAGCTATCGCAACTTCTTGAATTGCAGTTTTAACTAAAGGGGCTAAAAATTCTACCGCAGAGGAAACAAATGGATAAATAGCCGCACCAATTAATTCGCCTTCAATAATAGAACTTGCAACCATTGATATGCCATCTGCGAGAGGATGTGGTCTTGTTGCATTCAGCATATCTCGCGCAAGCGACAAAGATGCTTCATCGGTAGCCTTTTTTATATCTGCCAATTTAGCATTTAGTGGCCGCATAGAATTTGCCAATGCGCCAACAACTTTGGCTGTTGTACAGGCAATATCACATACAGACAGTTCAAGTCCGAGAGAAACCTCAACTCCAACTTCACCATCTTCAAGTGCATATTTGTTGGAAGACGCTTCTCTAGCACCTTCTATGCACTGCATACTTTCATCTGCATTCATTCGCAATTTTGTTTTTAAATATTCAAATCCCTCATCTACGTTTTTTGCACCTTTTTCTATGCCACCAAAAATAAAATCTCTACCTTCTGTGATGTAATCTCCAATTTTGCGTCCAACTTCTAGGAGTTTTTCACCTGTATCAACAACATTAAAAGCTTCTTTATATTCTTTGGTTCTTATATAATCGCTGCCATTATCAAGAGCCTTGCATGCAATTTGAGCAATATTTCTAATCTGTAAGTTTTCTTTAAACTCTTGCTCCAGATTCAATGTCTGCGAATATTTACCCATGTATTCTAATCTTACATATTGTTGTAATTGATTAAAATCTCCTCCTTGAGAAACATCTGTCATGCGGCTTATTGATCTGTCAGCAAATTTATATCCAATGCTTTCTGTTTTATCTAAATTTCCAACACTCTGAGCCATCTCTCTAACTCTTTGTGCATTAACAAAATTATCTTTAGCTTTATTTGATTCATATTCTACTTTACTTGCAAAATCATTTATCAAGGCAGACACATTTTGAACTTCATTATCCTGGGGTTTTTGAGCCATTACCTTTTCGGCTACTTTAACACCATCTCTCACCTTTTTTATTTGATTTAATCTATCTATAACAATTGGATTACTTAAAGCAGGATTAGATAATGCTACATCTTTAAAATCTACATCGCCATTAACTATACTTTCGTATAAATCCATATCCATTTCGTTAATAATTTTTTGCGCTTTCTCAAAATTTTCCTGCTCTAATTTTTCTTCTTTTTTTCTTTTTTCTTCAGCTTTTCTAAATTCTTCATCCCGCTTTTTTTGTTGTAATAATTCCGCTTTAGCTTCTGCTATTCTTTCTTTTTTTAATTGCACAAGCTGTTTTTTAGTTTCTTCAATTTGCTTCTTAAGTTCTTCATTCTTTCTATTTTGCTCTATTACCAGAGCGTCTCGCTTTGCCTTTTCTTCTTTTGCCTTGCGGTCCACTTCAGCTTTAGCAGCTCTTTGCCTAGCCTCTTCAACCCGCACAGCTCTATTAAACTCTTCATTCTCTTTATTTTTTTTACTTTCTTTGCATCGATCACAATGGTCACAATAATTAGACCTACCATAAAATTTTCGACAAATTTCACATTCTTCTGATTTTATAAAAACACCGGCGCAAAAAAATACAAGCCACCCCAATAAAAATATCTTTTTTCCATCACTCATAATTTTCTCAACTTTTTAATATTTACTTTTTTGAGTTCAATAAATTTTCTATTTCTCTAATAACATTTGATAAAGGCGTTATAAAAATCATTTCTTCTTTATTACTTTTTATATAAAAATTTTGCATTAATTCTTCTAATTTTAGATTTTCAACCAAATCACCATAATTCCAAATATACTCAAGAACCGCCAAATCGGGATTTATGTTATTTTTTTGAAAATATTCTAAGGACCTTTTCATTTGCGTTTCAAATATTTGAGTTAGACCTTCATCCATCGAAATTAAACCTCTAATTTCAAGTGTATAAATGGCGACTATTTTAAACGCTCCTGATAAAAATTTCTCCCTAAAAGTATCTTCACTTTTTTGTTTTGTAATTTTAGGAAAATTCATCTTTTTTATTTTTTGAGTTTCAAAATCAAAACCATTAAAAGTTTGATAAGCAAAAGATTCGGCCATTATCGCAAAAGCAAAGCTTAAGTCACTGCATGCAAAAGCAATATCATATAAACCTTTTTCTTTAAAATTTTTACCCTCTTTTAAAACCTGAAGCGCTATTTTTGCCGCAATATTCGCTTGATAATTTTGAGGAAATAAATCTAAAACTGGGCAAACTCTATTTACAATATCGACAAACTCCAAAGACAACCTAATATCTAAACCATTCCCTCTAGAATATTCAAAATCTGATGCATTCAAATGATTTAGAGATAATACATTTTTGGTTTCTTTAGAAATATCAAATCTTTGCTCAAATAATCGATCAATATGTTTCAACATATCCTTAGCTATAAAAATACGCTCTTTAAGCCGCTCGCAAGCTACAAAAAATTCCATATTAAAAAAAGTTTGATATTCATCTAAAAAATTTAATGCCAACAAAATTAATTTTCCCTCTGCAGAATAATTAGCATCAAAATATTTATTTTGTTTCTTAAAAAATTTTCTACAAGCTTCCATCTCTGAAAGTTGATAAAACGCATCCTTAAATATCGGATATTTTGAAAAATTTGCTTCGACAAATTCTTTAGTGATGACTTCCCCTAATTTCATTTTTAAATCAAAACAATTAGCAGCTGCATACTTAAAGCTGCAATTTCTCCACTCTTTTATTCTGCCTTCTTCTTGAAATTTCCAATTTAATTTTTTATCTTGAAGCGGAATATTTTTATTATTATTTTTTATTTTTTTATTTTCTTTTTTAGTGCAATCACACGCGGCTACTTCTTTCTGTACAGCTTCTAAACAAAAATTGAAAGTTTTGCCTTGCGTATCAGAAGTTAAAATATCTAATTGATTTTTTTTCAAAGATAACTCTATGCATTCTTGGATTTGTTTATAAATAAGATCTCTTTTGGTTTGATCAAATTCTCTAAAATCATAATAATGTACATTTTTATTTATCCAACTCCAGATAGATTTACCTTCTTTGTATGCCTTGGTAACTCCATGCTCTGCGTCTTTTAACACGCTACAATTAGCTTGAATAATATTAAAAGTAAGAAATAAAAATATAATTTTAAAAATTTTCTTCACAAGAAACTCTCCTAAATTTAATTGAAAATTTATTACTACAAAACTGAAAAGAATTCTAACAGATATTTTTTGAAAAATGTTTAAAATTTTTTAGTTAAATAAATCAAAAAAGTAACCCTAATCAAATGGACTTCTATTTTTATTTTTAATATGTTTGCTTTAATAATTCACATGAAGACATTTTTAAATAGTAAAAAATCAAATATATAAATATAAAAAGGAATTTATGAAAAAGTTATTTATTTTGATAATCATGTTATTGAGCGTGGTAGGCATTAGTCACGCCGTAAAAGTAAAACTACCTAACGCTGAAATTTTAACTAAAAGATTAACAAATGCAGGTTTTGCTGATTGTATTGAACGAACAAATATAGTTGAATTATTAGCAGATAAAACATTAGAAACTGTAGACATAGCCATACTAATAGAATCTATTCTTCGTTACACCCCCTATCACAAAAATAACAATCTTTTAGAAGTTATTTTAGAAGGATATCCAGAAGCTATAAAAGAAACCGAAAAAGCTATCTTTTGGGTCATTGTATATTCAATCTTTGGATGGTAGGCGATGAAAAACAAAATGGAAACAACCCAAATTATTTTTGAAAAATTCGTAAATCAAAAATTAAAAAATATCCATCTGACTAGTTTCTGTTTCTAAAATCTTTTTCAATACAAATTTCATAATTTTTTCAGATTGCTTAATTGCAAATTCGCAATCTTCTTGAGTTGGAATATCAAATTCTGTAGGATATCTAAACCTAGTTGCAAAAGGATTTAATTGCTCTGCTAAACTAAAAATGCTTTCAAATTCTCTATCAAAAAATTTACAGAGTCCAACAAGCTTAGTTAAATCATGAGTTTTTATTATTTCATGTTTTTTAAAAGCAAGATAACCCTTCAACGATTTCTCCGCTGATTGTTGACAATGATATGTAACAGAAGAAAATAACTCTTCGGGTAATAAACATTTTGCTACTTTCAAATCTTCTTTAGCTACGTTGATCCAACGTTCATGCTCTTGCATAGATTAACTCTCCATATTTTTTAATCTTATAACCAAGAGTTGATACATCATTTGCAGCGCGTTCAAATTCTTCTTTAGTAAAAATAATAATATCTTTTGATATATCCAAACCTCTCAAAGCTTTATATCCAGAAATTGGACGCTTATAAGACTTCTCATCTGATTTATCAACGATAATTAATAAATCCAAATCACTATCTTCAGATGGATAACCCCAAGCATAAGAACCAAAAATATAAATAGCTATTGGATTATACGTTTTGACCAAACGATCTTTTACTTCTTCTATAACATCTTTATTGATCATAAATTTAAAATCCTCGCACATAATTTAAATATTAATACTTTCTACTTCGCACTTTTTAATTTTTGCAAATCAGCACCAACAATTGCTGGAATATTGCGTGATATTTTTTCAACATCCCAATTCCACCAAGCAATTGCTACCAATTCATTAACTGTTTTTTCATCAAAACGTATACGAATAATCTTTGCAGGATTACCACCAACAACGGCATAAGGAGGAACATCTTTTGTAACAACTGCCTTTGCGCCGATAATCGCACCATCTCCGATTTTAACTCCAGGCATAATAGTTGCATCATAACCAATCCAAACATCATTACCAATTATCGTATCGCCCTTATTTGACAAAGATGCGGGATCAAAATCTTTTTCCCAGCCTCGTCTAAAAATAAAAAATGGATAAGTTGAAAACCCATTAAGCGGATGGTTCGCACCACTCATAATAAATTTTGCACCTGCGGCAATTGCACAAAAATTACCTATAATTAATTTCTCTTTTGAAAATGAATAATGATAAAGAACAGTTTTATTTTCAAAATCCTCTGAACTAGAAGCATCAAAATATGTAAAATCTCCAACAGCTATATTCGATCTTTTAACAATACTCTTTAAAAATACATTGATCTTTGCATCAAATTCATATCCTAACCCTTCAAGCGGATATTTACATTTTGGATCTGGTCCTATAGGCATCTTTCAATCCTTTCAGCTTTAAAAGTAATCTATCTTCATCGCGGCTTGAACTTCTTTCAATGTCTTATCCGCTACAGATTCAGCTTTTGCAGTTCCATTTTTTAAAACATTCAAAACAAATTCTTTATCTTTTGCAAACCCTTCACGTTTTTTTCGAATCGGTTCCAAAACATTTTGTAAAACTTCATTTAAATATTTTTTTACGATCACATCGCCAAGACCACCGCGAGAATAATGCGCTTTTAATTCTTCAACTTTATCTTTGTTTGTATCAAACGCATCAAGGTAAGTAAAAACAGGATTACCTTCTACCAGTCCAGGATCAGATACTTTGAGATGATTTGGATCTGTATACATGCCCATAACTTTTTTGGTTACAACATCCACGCTATCAGCAAGATAAATTGCATTACCTAACGATTTACCCATTTTTGCTTTACCGTCAATTCCTGGTAAACGACATCCAAATTTTGGAACTAATGCTTTAGCTTCGACCAAAACAGGTGCATAAACGGAATTAAATTTTCGCACAATCTCATTTGTTTGTTCAATCATCGGAAGTTGATCTTCACCGACAGGAACCAAATTTGCTTTGAATGCTGTGATATCTGCAGCTTGACTAATTGGATAACAAAAAAATCCAACAGGCAAACTTTCTTCAAAACCTTTTTGCTTAATCTCTTCTTTCACCGTAGGATTGCGCTGCAAACGAGCAACCGTAACTAAATTTAAATAATAAATTGTAAGATCTGATATTTGTGGAATTTTAGATTGGATAAAAATTGTACTTTTATTTGGGTCTATTCCAACAGCAAGATAATCAAGCACAACTTCGAAAATACTGTCACGAATCTTTTGTGGATTTTCCGCATTGTCAGTTAACGCTTGTAAATCTGCTATCAAAATATATTGATCATACTCATCTTGCAGCTTTACTCTATTTTGAAGTGAGCCAATATAATGTCCAAGATGAAGCTGTCCTGTTGGTCTATCTCCAGTTAAAATAACTTTTTTACTCATCATTTCTCCTTAACAAAAAATTCTTTTTATAAACTGTTGGACATAATGCGTTGCGATAACAACACAAACTGCTATTAAAATATGTTCTCCTACAATCCGCCAGGGATTCGCATTCTGCTCTTTTGCAATAAGATAACTAAATGTTCCAAGTAAAAACATTCCCCAAAAAACATTAATCAATACCGCCATATCAAGCGAGAAAAATAAAATCGGAACAATAAAACTTAAGGCTATAAAAAATTTTGTAAAAAAGGTAACAAATGTTGCTTCCCAAACTTCTCTTTTCGTATATTTATTTATAGCTTCTTTTGCTACATGTATTCCTAACGAATCGGCAAGAGCATCTGCTATAGCTATGGTCAAAACACCACCTATCAAAACAATCTTCGACTCAATTATCGAATGTAAACCGATCATCAATCCTAAAGTTGTAATCGTTCCAGAAGTAACCCCAAAACCTAAACCCATTTTTACCGAATCTTTTTTATTCATAGCATCCATTTCAATTTTATTTTGTTATTTTTATACTTCCTCAAAATACCAAAATTTTGTAAACAAATAAAAAAGCCGGAAGAAAAACTTCCGGCTTAATTTTCGAATTTAAAGAAATGTAAGATTATTCAACAATCTTATTTTCTTTTGTAAGTTGAGCGAATTTGCTACTTACAAATACTGCAGCGACTATCCAAACACCAATTAAACCTAAGGATAAAATTGTTCCAAAGGCCATTAATGTAGGAACTTCGCCTGCAAATTGGTTTGTAAATACGCCACCCAAAGCTTTTGAACCTCGGCTACCGAACATATCAATCCAACCTTTAGATTTAAATTTAGCATCTTTAGATGTTGGAATGTACATCATTTCTTTTGATGGGTTATTCAATGCATAGCTTAAACCTTTAGCAAGCATCATTACACCAAAAGTTACCCAAAGCAATGCCCAAGGAGAAACAAATTCACCTACATAAACACCGTAGAGAATTGCAACTGCCACGCCAAGAGTAATTGGGAAAGTCAAAAGACAGAATCTCAAACCAAATCTTTTCATAAGGTATGATGTTCCAAGAAGAGCCATTACAAATGCAAGACCGTTAACAGCTATTCCGAATATTCCCAAGAATGATGTTAAAGCTTCTTTTGTTGGATAGAATGCTTCCGCTTGAACTTTCATTTGATAATCAACAATTGTACCTACAACTTCGTAAATAGTTACAACCATGAAAATTCCAAAAAGATAAGGTCTTGTCAGCAAGAGTTTTAATCCTTCCATAAAACCTGTCTTTTTCTTTTCAGAATCAGCTTCTTTTTTGCTAATTGTTATTTGATCTTCAGGAATTACTGCCATGAATTTTTTGATAACAAACATTAAAGCTAAAATTGCCATTACGACTATTGCAAAAAGAAGGCCTAAACCTAATTGTTTTGCAAATAAAGCGAGCGTGGGTCCGATGATGGAACCAATCTGTGCACCTGCAATAACAAATGGATAACATTTTTTTGCAGTTCCAGCATCACTAACGCTTGATGTAAATGACCAGAAAAGAGCAACAATAACAGATCCAAAACTTTCAATAATAAAGTATGATGCCCAACCGATAAATTTGAAGAAAGGAGAATATTCAGCAGGGCTGCTTAAATTTGGCATCAACCAAATGCAATAACCAATTATTGAAAAAAGAACTGCATAAAAAGTTCCTAAAATATAGAACATTCTATGCTTTTCAAACATATCGATTAATTTACTGTAAACCATGACCATAATGGAAACGACAAAAACTGACATAATTTTTGCTGTTGGTTGCCAAGCTTTACCAACTACTGGAAAGAATATACCGTCTTTTAGAGGTCTTTCAAGCCAATATGCACCGATGATAAAAAAGAATGCAAAAGATAAAAGGCCATATTTTTTGACTTCTAATTCAGATAAATCAGGCCAAAACCAACGAACTATTCGCGCTAACATATGTTAACTCCTTAAAAATCATAATGTTGATTAAATAACTTCGGAACCACTCCGTAAAAAACAAGAAATCCTGTAAGTAGGAAAACTTTTCTAAATGTACCCCCCAGGATCTCCCTTTTGCATGACTAAATGTATTCAAAATTTAGTCATAAAGAAACATTTTAGAACTTTGCTATTGTTTTTGCAATAGTAACAATATATTTTTAATATCTTAAAATTTCTAATTGTCTAAAATAACAACAACTTTACCATTTTCATTAATATTTATGATACCACCGCCCACGATTTCTAATCTTACTTCCTCGTTAGATGAAGTTTTATAAATCAAAAAACTTTGAGGTTTTATCACAGAAATCAAAGGTGAATGATTGGGGCCAACAACAAAGTTACCACTAACACCTTCAATATCAACCCAAAAAATAGAAATTTTTTTAGATTCAGATGGTCGAACAATCTCTAAATCAAATAATAGATCTGACATTCAAAATCCTTAATTTTTTTTAGCCTTTTCTATCACTTCTTCTATCGTCCCAACCATATAAAATGCTTGCTCTTGAATATTATCAAATTCACCTGATAATATCCGCTTAACATCAGCAACAACTTTTTCACGTTTTACAAATTTACCAGGAACACCGGAAAATTGTTCCGCAACAAACATTGGTTGCGTAAGAAATTTTTCAATTTTTCTCGCTCTATAAACAGTAGTTTTTTGTTCATCTGAAAGCTCATCCATTCCCATGATGGCAATAATATCCTGAAGCTCTTTGTACTTTTGAAGCAACTCTTTGACAGCAAAAGCAACATCACAATGTTCTTGCCCAACAACTTCTGGACGCAAACCATTTGAATTGGATTCCAAAGGATCTACTGCTGGATAAAGTCCTGCTTGCGCAATTTTTCTAGAAAGAACCGTGCTTGCATCCAAATGCTGGAAAGTCGTCGCAGGGGCTGGATCTGTATAATCGTCAGCTGGAACATAAACAGCCTGCACAGAGGTTATTGAACCATTTTGAGTTGTTGTAATTCTCTCTTGCAAAGCTCCCATTTCAGAAGCAAGTGTTGGCTGATAACCAACAGCAGAAGGCATTCTACCAAGCAAGGCCGAAACTTCCGCGCCGGCTTGAACAAATCTAAAAATATTATCAATAAAAAGAAGCGTATCTTTTTTAGATTCATCTCTAAAATATTCCGCCATTGTAAGCCCAGCAAGCCCTACTCGAAGCCTTGCGCCAGGAACCTCGCCCATCTGACCAAAAATAAGAGCTGTTTTGTCCAAAACGCCTGAAGATTTCATTTCAAGCCAAAGATCAGTTCCCTCTCTTGTTCGCTCACCAATTCCAACAAAAACTGAATAACCACCATGCTCAATTGCAACGTTTCGAATTAATTCTTGGACTAAAATTGTTTTACCAACTCCTGCTCCTCCGAAAAGACCAATTTTTGAACCTTTAATGTAAGGACAAAGTAAATCGATAACCTTAATTCCTGTCTCCAAAATTTCGTCTGTAACTTTTTGTTCTATCAAAGTTGGTGCTTGACGATGAATGGACCATTTTTCTTTTGCAGCTATTTTTGGGCCCTGATCTATGGTATCGCCCAAAACATTAAACACTCGCCCCAAAACTTCTTTACCTACAGGAACCTTTATCGGCTCTTCGGTATCTATAACTTTTAAACCTCTAGCAACACCATCAAAAGGCTCTAAAGCTATACATCTAACAACGCCATCGCCAAGATGCTGCGCAACCTCCAAACTTAATTTTTTAGGCTGTCCGTTTTCTATTAAATTTGAAATTACAATTAGTTTATTGAAAATATTTGGAACCTTTTCTTCTCCGAACTGAACGTCAACAATAGCTCCGCTAATCCTCAAAACAAATCCGCAATGTAAATCTTTTTTATTTTCGAAATTTGAAGAATCTTTTTTAGAGGGAGTCTCTTTTTCCGCAATATTCATTTTACCCCTAACAAAAAACAAGTGAAAACCGATATATTTTTGATTTGTTTAAATTATTCCAACAGGCTATTTTTGTAAAGTGTAAAACAAAAATGAGCATCTTTGGGCAGTTTAAAACCAGCTTTTGACTCTTCAAAGCTTTTATGCTCAACTAAATAAAGACGAAATTATTTAAATTTTAAGTAAAAGCTAAAAAACCATGATTTTAAATATGAAAAAATTTTTCCAATTTATTATTTTAATTTGCATTTCCATTTTGTCACTTACAACTTTATCTCATTATAAAAATGCAGAAAACTTCACAGCTGCAAAATCAGAAACAATTATAATTTTTATACATGGTACAATACTCCCACGCCCATCAATAAAATCTTTCGAAAAAGCTGCAAAAAATGAAACCTCCAGCAGTTTTTATCAAAAATATATAGATGAACTTCGACTAAATTCAGATTACATTAACCAGCCAATCGGCGATAAAGGTTTACATAAAATCGATCTAAATGATAAAAATTCAAAATACCAAACGTCCAACAAAATTTTAAAAAAATTTCTAGAAAGCTATCAACAAGAAAATGATAATCAAAATGTTGTAACATTATACACTTTTGGATGGGATGGAAGACTTGATAAAACAAATAGAGAAAATAGCGGAAATCAACTTTACGAAGAACTTACAAAAGAACTAGAAGCAAAGAAAAAAGAGAATATAAAAGTTGAACAAACAGAAATAATTGCACACAGCCATGGCGGCAATGTAGCTTTATATTTAGCAAAAGCAGAAGATAAAGAACACAAAAACCTTCAAATCGATAAACTCATAATGTTTGGTACACCAATTCAAAAAGAAACAAAAAATTTCGCAAACCATCCTGTTTTTAAAAAAGTTTATAATTTTTATTCCAAAGGCGACATGGTACAAATTTCCGATTTGATTTCAACAAACGCTATGAAATCCGAACGAAAAATTTTCATTGCAAACAGCTTTCCAAAAATAATTAATGTTAGATTAATCGTAGGCAAACAAAACCCACTACATACAGAGCTTTGGTTTAATGAAATCTTTTTCTTATATAGAAAAGACTTTTTACTAAGCCCCTATCCAGTTGCAATATTTACTCCAGCGCTTACAAAAATGATTGATACTGTTACCATCGATAAAACATATGAAAAAGAAAATTTATTAATAAGATTTTCTAAAGCAAAAGAAAATTCAGATCTAAAAATAATGCTTCAAACCAAACATAAAAAAAATCAAAAACTAGTATCTATCAAAGACGTTCCAAATTATTTTGCTACCAAGCTTTTAGCACAAAACTAAAATTCAATTATTTCAAAAAAAGAATTTTACGAACAAATAGGATAGGTCCAAAATCCAAAATCAAATGTGAAAAAACACCTAATACAAAGAATAGATCGATTATTTTTATCTGTTGCAAATAAATTGGAAAATAAAAATTCGTAGCAACCAATGCAAGCGCAGAAATAAAAACTGTAAACCAAGGATTATGAGTTATACCTCGATGCTTTGCAAAAATTGGGAAGATTGCAGCAACAAAAAGAATTGTCAAAAAAACTACATCTTTAAAAAAAATCGCTGCAATAAACAAAGGCAATAACAATAACAGAAAAAGTCTTTGTCCTTTACTGAAAGTATCAATATCCGGAAAAAGTGAACCTAATAAAATAGCTGCAAACGCAGCTACAAAATTAAAACTTTCAAAAATAAAAGCAAAACCCAAATACGTTATTATTACCAAAATCACAGCATAAAATACAGACCCACCAATTAAATGACTTTTATAATTTGGCATATAACCTTAAAATTTAACTGAATTCACTTGTAAAAGTTTTGTTCCTGGATAGTAAAACTGCAAAATTCTCTGATAATTCCAACCACGCTTAACAAGCTCTTGCGCTCCGACCTGACACAATCCCATTTGATGGCCATCTCCATGACCTTTTATTATAATTTTGCCACCTTTGGGTGTTAGTGATCTTTTAATAGAAAAATCTTGGCTACGAACTTTGGATTTAAAAGATCTCCAAACATATTTCCCATCACACACAACTGTTTTTTTGGTTCCGCGAAGCTCAGTCTTCAAAACTATTCCAGCTTTATCCCTGTTAACAATTTTAACATCAAGTAATTTTCCAATTTTACCAATTTCATCACCATTATTTGAATTTAATTTCAAAAGCCTCAAAAATTCATCTTCATTACTCTCGCAAACCCAACTATATGCTTTTGAGTTACAACAATAAGTACATGGAGTAAATCTTGCAAGATAAGGAGCTGATTTAAAATTAGGAGATTTCATATTTCCAGGTATTATCCCCCCACAACAAATATCATACATAGTCAATGCAACCTTATTATCATAAGAAACAATTATATCCTTAGTCGCAACAAGCGCATTACGCAAATGAGTATGATTATGATTTCCTCTATAATTTTGATGTGAATTATTATTTTTTATATCATATGCAAGTTTTCTTTTTCTAGACTCAATCAATTGATAAACTGCATAAGTTCTACAAATAATGGCTTGTATTTTTGCCATTTCAAACATGTTTGGATCTTTTGACCAATGAGGCAAAGATTCGAAATGTAAAACAGAATAAATATAATCATCAAGACGCAAAATATTTATAACCTGAATCTTACCATCTTTATTAATTAAAAAAGTTAGTGAACCTTCATACTTGGTTCCATTCATATTTAAAATATCATCAGATTCAGGCAATAGCGTAACAGCTGCAAAATTTTCATTTTTAAAAGCTTCGATCTCATGTAAATTTTTATCTAAAATTTTAATTTTATGATCAGAATATTGAATATAAATTTCTGACTTAAAAAGGTTATGTAATATTTTTTCATTTCCTTTTTGGATCTGAATATTTTTTGAAGCTTTTATACAAAAATAATTAGTTTTTTGGGATGTAACTTGATCCATCAATAAAACTCTTATTTTTATATCTGATAAAGCGATGCCGCTTTTTACAGACTCTTTTTTTAACTCATCAACACCATAATCCGAATTATCAGATTTAGTTGTTGTTTGGGCAACTTCATCTTGTTGTAATTCATTTTGAAGTTCTTTTTGTTTTAAATTTTCTGCACCAAAATTAATTAAAACAAAACCAAATAAAATAATAATTAATGAAATATATTTTTTTGTATTTATCATTGACCACACACAAATATTTAAAATGTTAAAATGTTAAATTGAATCGCTTAAGCAACATCACAAATTTTAATGGAATTTTTTCTTTCTTTTCATCAATCGCTTTGTTTGCTAAAGCATCGGCTTTTTTGTTGTTTTCCCGCAAAACATGCTTAACTTCAAAAACTACCCCCTCAAGTAGATAAAAAATTAAATTTTTTAAACATTTTAAAGTTAAATCCCTAACTTTGTAAAGCCCTTTTATTTGTCGAACTAGCAACTCTGAATCTGAAATTATTGTTATTTTCAGCTCCTGATCTGGCTTAGATACCATTTCACTTTTTAATAAAAAAATTGCTAATGCAAGAGCAAGATATTCTGCTTGGTTATTGGTTTTTTCACCCAAATAAAAACATTTGCTTATTTTTTTACCTGTCAAATTTTCTAGATAAATTCCAGCACCGGATAAGCCTGGATTTCCTCGACATGCTCCATCTGTATAAATTTTCCAATAAATTTTTTCTTTTTTAATTGGTTCTTTAGAAGATTTTATTTCTTCTTTTTTCGCAAGATTACTGAAAAAAGATAATTGTTTTTCCATAAATACTTTACTGTTTAAAAAACAGGTTCATCTTTTTCATGCTGATCAAAATATAATAGTCGATAACAATTTCGACAAGGAAGTATGGAACCTTTAAGAATTTTTGCAAGATCTTGAGTTAAAACCATATAATAACAAGCGCTGCAACAAGAATTTGAAATTTTAACTATAGGATTTGGAACTTGTTTTCTCATTTTTTCATATTTAGAAAGCCAAATAGGTAAAACTGTTTTTTCAATCTCAGATCGCTTTTCAAGTAATACTTTAACTTTTTCTAAAACAAGATTTTTTTGTTTTTGAAAATCTCCAAATTTATTTTCAAAATTTTTATTTTGTTCTTCAAGCAAGTTAGACTCTTCTTCTACTTTTTTTTGAGTTATTTCGAGCTCTCGCCAAGCTTCGACTAATAATTCTTCTTTATCAGATCGTTCAAAAGATAAATTGGATAATTCTTTTTGCAATGCAGCGTAAGATTTTTGATCATTGACTAAATCTAAAGATTTCTTTTTTTCAGCTTCTATCTGATCTATTTCACGAATTTGAAGCTCTACAAAATCTGCTTTTTTTTGCTTTTCTAACAATTCCGATTTTTTATTTAATAATGAATTTTGGAGCTCTTGAATTTTGTGACGATTTTCTTGAATTTGGTTATCGATAACTTTGTTTTCATTTTCAATTGAGGAGATTTGATTATCTATGTCAACAAGGGAAATAAGAGTTTGCCAAATTGGCTCCGTCATTTTGCTCCTCTTCTTAAATTTTGGTGGGCCCACCAGGACTTGAACCTGGGACCTTTCGGTTATGAGCCGACTGCTCTAACCAACTGAGCTATGGGCCCGACCAGTTAAAAAACTATTAGGTAGTGTAAAGAAACTTTTAACAATTGTGAAGTAAAAAATCTTTTAATCTCAATTAAACTAAGTAAAATATTAAAAAATAATATCTCTCCAAATAAAAAGCCATAACATTTTATTGTTATGGCTTTTTTAAACTTAGTTCTTAATTACTATCAAGAAATTTTAAAACTAAATAACTCAACTCCATCAAATCTATTTAAATAAGTCTTGCTAAAACCTTTATCTGGAATAACAATTTTTAAATCTTTTAAAATTACATCTTTTACATCAAAACCAAACAAACTTGCATATTTAATCAAAAGATCATGCAAATTTTTTGCCTTAATACCTAAATTTTGAACATACATCAAAAATTCTTTATGATCACCTTTAAAGAAAAGCTTACATAAAATAAAAGAATCTTTAACTACGTTTATTTGCTCTTGCAAAACAACTTCATCTAAAAAATATGCATACCCACAAGTAAAACATGCGATCGCTTCTAAAAGATTATTTACTTGCTCTATATCTTTTATATCCGAAGATAAAAAATCACTTAATAATTTAGAAATTTCCAAACAATCTTGTAATTGTAATTCAATTGCAAAATCAAAATATTTTAAAATATTAAAACTTTCCATAAAAGGAGTATTTTTATATTTCATCAAAAAAGCATCAAAAGCTTCTTTACCGCTAACCTTAGCCTTCTGATAACCGTCACGTTGTTCCTTTGGTATAGAAATTTTACTAAAAAACTTTTCTCTAACAGAACCTTCTCTAAGTTCTAAATTTCTCAAATCTAACACTTCTCTATAAGAGTAACCATAGTAAAACTTATAGTATTCATTAAATAAACAATCTAAATTAGCTAAACATTCTCTTATCTGACTTTTCAATGTTACAAGTTTAACATCTTTTGCTGTTTTTATTTCTTTTTCACTTAAAGATTTATCTGCAGCCAAACCCTGCAATCCGACTTTTGGAGAATCAACAAAAGACGATTGTAGCAGCTTTGAAGACCCTGCTTCATCATAAGAACTTGAATCTTGAGATGGATTAACGGTTTTTTCTTCTTTCTTTACAGCGGCTTTCTTAGCTTGAAGTTTTGCACAACATCTTTTAGCTTTTTCACAAGCCTCTTGTCTTTCTTTTAAAGAAATAAGCGATAACAATGGATTTTGAGAATAGCCTAAAAGAAAATTAACATCATCTTCTGTTAGTTTTTTCTCAGCCTTGTTGCAAATTTGCCTGTAACGCACAGTGTCTTTATCTAGAGCCTCTCGCGCTTTCAACTTTGCTTCTTCTTTTAACTGCGCTTCTTGTTGCAATATAAATTGTGCTTGTTGTTCAATTTCTTGCCTTTTCCATAAATCTTCCTGCTTTGCAGTAGCAACACTAAAAGCAAAAGACTCTTCATCTAATAAAATATTTTGCGCTCTGCCTTCATGTTCGCCTCTAAATATTCCCATTTCTTCTTGTAAAATATCGCATGCTCTTTTTTTATGGTCCTTTACTAATTTACTCAATGCTAATTCTTTATTTAAAAAATCAACTAATTCAGAAGAAAGAGTAAAATAAGGATAGAGTGCCAAACCCGAATATCGAGGAAAACCACTAATATGTGATAACGTTACAGGTCGCGAAACACTTGTAATATACCATCCATATGGAACTCTATATGGATTTCCCTGTGGTAAATAAAAATATACTAATGAATTATTAGGGTATCTTGGATCACATATCCCAACATATAAACCAGGAATAAATTTAAACGGATTTTCTGATGAAAACTGAAAATAAACTAAAAATCTATTTTCATCCAAAGGTTCAATTTTAACTATGCCTGCAAGATGCGCATTTAAACAATAAACATTTAATATCGCCAATAATATAAAACTTTTTATTATTTTCTTAAAATTATTAAAAAACATCTTAAATTCCTCTTATATTCGCTATAATTATGATTATTGTTATTATTACTATTTAAAAATATTTCATAATTGTAATTTGGAAAAAAAATAAATCAACCGCTACGCAATAAAATACGTATTTTTAAACTTTTTAATGAAAAAAGAGCGGAATATTAATGTTCCGCTCTTTTTTGACGTTTTTAGAAAAATTAAATCTATAAATTTTAGCTATTTTTTAGAAAATCTTTCAATCTTTCGCAGTAACCCCATTCATTATCATACCATCCGAAAACTTTCCCCATATTTCCAGCTGCCTTTGTAATCAAACCATCGATTATGCAAGAATGTGGATTATTTGAAAAATCTGATGATACCAAAGGCTCTTCGGTATATTGCAAAATATTTTTCAAGTCGCTTTCTGCAGCTTTTTTAAAAGCATTGTTAATCACTTCGGTTGTTAAAGAATCACCCGTTTCAAATGAAAAATCTACGATGGAAACTTTTGGAACAGGTACCCTAAGAGCAACTGCTTGCAGTTTACCTTCAAGTTCCGGATAAATTTTAACAATAACTTTTTCTGCGCCTGTTTTAGTTGGAATAATATTTTGCGCAGCAGCTCTTGCTCGCCTTGGATCTTTATGCTCGACATCAAGCAAAACTTGGTCATTTGTATAAGCATGCACTGTTGTCATAAGACCGCATTTTAATTTGAAATTTTCTTTTATGACTTTCACAATTGGCGCAAAACAATTTGTTGTACAACTTCCAAGCGAAACTATCGAATGCTTTTTAGCGTCATATGAAGAATCATTAACTCCAGGAATTATTGTAATATCTTCGCCAGTTGAGGGAGCTGTAATCAAAATCTTTTTAGCTCCTGCTTTTAAATGCAACTCTGCTTTTTCCCTAGACGTAAAATGTCCTGAAGATTCTACAACCCAATCCACATCCAAACTTTTCCAATCTATTTTTAGTGGATCCGTTTCTGCAATTATTTTTATTTTATAATCATCAATATGTAGAAAACCATTTTTGTATTCAACATTGCCAGGGAAAATCCCCATAATCGAATCATACTTAAATAAAAATGCTACCATTTCGGGCTTTGCAGGACCAATATTAATAGCAACAACATTTATTTTTTTATGAACAGATTCATCAGCTATCAAAGCTCTCAAAAAAGCTTTTCCAATTCTTCCAAATCCACTTATCGCTATATTCGCCATTATTTTATCCTTTACAAACATGCTAAATTTTGAGGTTTTCCATTAATAAAACTAATTATATTTTCAGTTACCATCAAGGAACGATTATAAATTGCTTCATCAGAATTATATGCAATATGAGGAGTAACACAAATTGATGAATAATTAAAAACAGGATCTTTCACACTCATAGGCTCATCTTGCAAAACATCAAGCCCTGCTGCAAAAACTTTTCCAGACCTTACGCTTTCTATCAAAGCTTTTTCGTCTATAATTCCACCTCTTGCAGTATTAACTAAGACAACCCCATCCTTCATCAAATTAAATTCTTTAAAACTAATAATATGCTTGGTTTGTGGAGTTAGCGGCAAATGAATAGATATAAAATCACTTTGCTTTAAAATATTTTCAAAATCGGCTCGCGAAGACCCTACATCATATGTAATAATTTTCATTGCAAATCCATTTTGTGCTATTTTAGCAACTTCTTTACCAATTTTTCCAAATCCTAAAATACCCAAAGTTTTTTGTTTTAATTCTTTTCCTCTATACCTACAGTGATCATAAATTCCGCCCTTAAGATCAAGCATAGATTTAAAAGCAAGACGACCTGCGTTGAGCATTAACCCGATTGTATGTTCCGCAACAGCATTTGTCGCATATCCAGGAACATAGCAAACTTTTACATCTTTTTTCGTTGCAGCATATAAGTCTGCATCATCAAACCCTGTAGTACCCAGAGAAACAAGTTTCAAATTAGGAGCATTATCAATCACATAAGCAGAAATATGCATCAAAAAACTAATTAAAATATCTGCATCCCCTACTCTTTTCAAAATCTCTTTGTCATCATGGGGAACATTTTTATAAACCTCATAACTTACTGCATATTTTTTTAATTTTTCAGCATGTTCTGGAAATATACAACCACCCGTTAAATCAACAACCTTCATCACTACCTCTTGCTAATTACAAACTTTCTAAACTATTCACAGCTTTCTGTTTTGAAATCCAGTTCCAAATTTTAGATCTCAGAAAAGTAAGTTTATTAATTCTGTCCGCAGATCCTAAAATTATTTTTTCATCAATTGGAAATATCTTTGTAAGATGTAACTGTTTAATTTTCGAAGAAAGCCACACATACATTTCAATATTCTCAACTTCTAAATCAATATTTTTAAAGAATAAGCCCAAAGGAGTCGAATAATCATTTACAGCATTTATCGAAGTATATTTTGCTTGAATCTCAAATAAAAGTAATTCTATAAACTCTTTTTCGTTCATTGACGCTAATTCAAAAATATTTTTCTCACTTTTCCAAAAAGACCATAAATCAGTTTTTCCCAAAACCCATTCTGCTTTTTTCAATTTATATAAAACTAAAAGATATGAAGATAACAATGTCGCTCCTGTCGCAGCTACCCAAAATTTGAAACTTTTTAGGTTCCCCATGGCACCTTCAAATATGGATTTGGCTTGATCAATAGAAGTTTCCCCTTGCAGACTAGTTTGGAATAGATTTTCAAAATTTATTTTTTTATAATTGCCATTTTTTTGTAATTCCGAAACTAATGATGCATAAATATTGGGGTTGGCATTTTGACTTAGCGATATATAAAAAGTCATTGGAGGAAGATTATGAGAAACGTCTGCAAATATTTTTTCAAATTGCAGCATTAAAAACAAGAAAATAAAACTATACAGCAATTTTAAATTCATAAGTTTCCTTTTAACAAAAAATTGAATCATTTATTTAATAAAAAACAATAGAAACAAAATATATAAACAAACAAAATCATGTAAACAAAATTTTAAATTAACCATCTTTTCAAAAATAAAAAAGCATGTTATACCTACTTGGACCAAAATTAGAAAATTTGCGTAAAATAAAGGGGATTTTTAGGCAAAGGGACAAAATTTATGAATTCAAAAATATTTTCAGCAACAACTATTGGAATCGATGCGCATCTTGTTGATGTCGAAGTAGATCTTGCTTTTGGGATTTTAGGTTTCAATATCGTCGGACTTCCTGACAAGGCAATCAAAGAAAGCAAAGATCGAATAAAAGCTGCATTAAAAAATAGCGGCTTACGACTTCCTCAACGTTTAATAACAGTCAATCTTGCTCCCGCAGATATAAAAAAAGAAGGTGTTTTATTTGACCTTCCAATTGCTATAGCAATACTGCAAGCAAGTGAATTGATAAAACTTTCATCCGACTTTATAAATGAAACAATTTTTCTTGGCGAATTATCACTAGACGGCAGTATAAAAACTGTTCGAGGAGTTTTGCCAATTGCCTATAGCATAAATCAACACAATAAAAAACGAATAGTTCTACCTAAAGGTAATATCAAAGAAGCAAGTTTAATAAACGGTTTAGAAATAATAGGTGTTGATAATCTGGTAGATCTTGTTGCTTTTTTACGTGGCGAAAAAAATATAGAAAAAATCATAGGTAATTCAAACAATTTTAATATCAATAATAAAACAATCGATCTTGATTTCAATCAAGTAAAAGGTCAATGGCAGGCAAAAAGAGCTCTAGAAATAGCAGCTGCTGGTGGACACAACATTTTATTTGTAGGACCTCCAGGATCTGGTAAAACAATGCTCGCCAAAAGATTACCATCAATTTTACCGCCACTAACATTTGATGATGTTATAGAAACTACAAAAATTTATTCTGTCTGTGGAAAATTAAAAGAAAATTCTATTTTAGCCGCAAGACCATTTCGCGCGCCCCATCATACAATTTCTCAAGCAGGTTTAGTTGGCGGCGGGACAATGCCTCAACCAGGAGAAGTTAGTCTTGCCCACAATGGAGTTTTATTTTTAGATGAATTAACAGAATTTAAAAGACCAACACTTGAAGTGTTGCGCCAACCTCTAGAAAATAAAAAAGTTTTAATCTCCAGAGCAAATACGGCGGTCGAATACCCTTCATCATTTTTACTTGTCGTCGCTCTAAACCCATGTCCTTGTGGATATTTTGGCGATAAAACTAAAAATTGCACTTGTTCTTCGAAACAAATAGAACAATATTTGGGTAAACTATCCGGTCCTCTCTTGGACAGAATTGATTTACATGTTACTGTTCCAACAATCAAGTATGAAGATTTAAAATCTTCTGCTCTAAACGAAAAATCATCTCGCAATATTTACCTAGAAGTTGAAAAAGCTGTTACAATTCAAAATAAACGAACCCCTAATTTAAAAAACGCACATATGTCTTCAGATCAAGTTGAAAAATATTGCGTTTTACAAAAAGATGCAGAAGATATTTTGAAAAAAGCTTTTGAAGTTTTACACCTTAGCATGCGCGGCTACCATAAAGTTTTAAAAATCGCTCGCACCATTGCAGACCTTGATAATAAAGAATTGATAAACAAACAGCATATTCAAGAAGCAATAATTTATAGATCTTTTGATCAAATTTTCCAAAAAAACAATTTTTAAATCTTGCTTTTTATAGGTAGCAGCAAATCACCCCACTTTGTCATAGCTGTATTCAAATCAGCATTATATTGTTTATATTTTTCTATAAAAGCATCTTTACTTAACTTATCTTGTTTTTCTTCACAATAAGATTCATTCGATTTTACAAGATCGAGTGAAATAGCTGATAGTATTAAGGCATAATCAGAAATTGATGATATAGAACCTACAAGGGTTTTGGTTAATTCTAGGCTGCACCCAAGTAATTTAGATTTTGTAGTTTCGCTTGCATCCGGATTTAAATTATTTAAAGCTGCAAGCATAATTTTGATATTTTCCATTTTTGATAAAATCTTTTGCATCTCATCACTCAAAAGAAAAAAATCTAAAGAATCAAATGACTTTGTAATCTCATCAAAATAAGGAATTATGTATTTAATGATAATTAAAGAATCAAAGCCTTGCTGCTTTAAAAAAGTAGACTTCTTTTGAATCTGAGAAAATAAATCTTGCAATTGCAAAATCAAAGAATCTTTTGAATTCGAGATTAAATCAGAAAGTTCTGCAATAGAATCATCTAGTTCCATTTTTAGTTTAATAACGGCTTCTTCGCCCAAAGCTTCATCATAAAAAGGCTCTATCTTACAATTTTCTCTTTCAACTGCAAGCTTATTAAATTCTTCAGTCGGCATTAAAGCTGCGAAATAACCTATAAAACTTCTAAATTCCGCACAATTAACATTAAGACTAAAAACAATGCTACAAATTAATGCATATAAAAAGTGATTTTTCATAAAAACTCTCCTTCACTTCAAAATTTTGATTTTTTATTTTAATTAATTAAAAATAGTAAAGTAAATAAAATTGAAACTTAAACTACGTAAAATATTATTTTATAGTTTTTTACATTTTAAAAATAATTGATTCAAAATTAAGGATAAAAATGATTTTAGGAATAGGAACCGACATCGTAGAAAATAGTAGATTTTCAGAATGGAAAAGCTACTCGGATGAAAAGCTCTCCTCTATCTTTTCGCCAGAAGAAATAAATTTTCTAATGGCTAATCCAAATTTAAAAACTGAACAATACTTTGCATCTCGTTTTGCAGCCAAAGAAGCTTTTTTTAAATCTTTAAGTAACACTTTGATACACCTCAAGTTAAATTCAACAACATTTTCTTTTCAATTCGCAAGAAAACATGTCGAGGTAATACTAGAAACTTGGGATATTCCAACTTTAAAAATAGATTGGAAATCGTTTGAAGAAAAAATAGATAAAACAATTCCCCAAATAAAAACCGATTTATCAATCTCTCATGAAAAAAATTATTCCATTGCATTTGTCATTTTATCCCTATAATTTTTTATAAATTTTAAATAACTAAAAAATTAAAAGAAAATCATGTTCAAAAAAATTTTATTGTTTTTGTTACTAGCTTTTACCTTTTTAAATGCCTCAAAATATGAAGCTACCTTATGCCTATTAATCAAGGAAAATAAGATTCAAGAATTAAATTTTTTTTTCACAAATTCTCCTGAAGATTTTGATATAAACGAACCCTTAACAAACCATAGGCCCTATCTTCTTTATGCAGCATCGCTTGGAAATTTGGATATTTTAAAATTACTTTTAGATCATGAAGCAAATATTGAAGAAACTGACAAGCAAGGACATTATATTTTTGATGTCATGTTAAATGCAAAAATAAATAAATATAACTACATACGTATAGCAACTGAATATTTGGAAATATTTGAAATGACTTTTGAATTTTTACAAAACAAATATAAACATAACAGATCTAATCTTTTAAATATTTCATCAATTTTATTTGACAGAATTATTTCAAAAATAGAAAAAACATTTAACTTAAATAATCATTTTTTAGCTCTTCAATTTCATCGTATAAAAAAAGATCAAATAAAAATAAATCGCCTCTCATTAACGCCCACCATACAAATTTCTTTTTTAGAATTAATTGATGAACAATACATCAAAATATTAGAATTATTAACAACCATCTCAGCTAAAAGAAAAATATGAAAAAAAAGATTGGACACATTCTATCTGGATCGCTTATCGAAGGTTTGACAATGCGCCTCGAACCGGCATGTGCTATCGAAAACATAAAAACAGGAAAATTTATCTCAATACCTGGAGAAAATTATACGTTTTTTTCACTTATAACCAACCTGGAACTAAAAGTAACAAACCCCGATATTTTACTATTTCCACCATCTGAAAAAGAATCGCTTCTACTAGATCAACTAAAAAAAAGAGATATTTATGCCACGGTCCAACTAAGACCGATGCTTATGCTCGACAAAGCAAAAAATCGTATGCCTGTAAAAACTGTTCCTCCGCATTTTACGCCGGTTTATGAAGCAACGCAGCAAGATGTTTATGATATTTTTGGTGATGAACAAATAAGCAATAAATATTTCAACATAGGAACCCCACTTGATATGAACACACCAGTTTGTATAAATCTTGATCTTTTAGTCGAAAGAAGTAATGGAATTTTTGGTCGAACAGGAACAGGAAAAACTTTTTTCACCAGGCTTATACTTGCAGCTTTAATAAAAAATGAAAAAGCAGTTAATTTGATCTTTGATATGCATAGTGAATATGGACTTCAAGCAAGAAAAGAAGGAAGCGGCGAATCTTTTGTTAAAGGTTTAAAAACATTATTCCCTAATAAAGTTTCTATTTTCTCCCTAGATCCAACCTCAACTCGAAGACGTGGCGGAAATCCAGACGTCGAAGTTTTATTAAATTATCAAGATATCCGCGTTGATGATGTTATGTCTCTTCAGGATGAATTAAATCTGCACCCAACTGCTATCGAAGCTGCATATTTAATTTCAAGCAAATACAGAAATCAATGGCTTTCAGTCCTTTTATCAAAAGGTGATTGCTTAAAAGAATTTGCGGAAGAAATAGGAGCTCATGCCGAATCGCTCAGCGCTCTTTACAGAAAACTCCGCCGCCTTGAAAGTTTTCCTTTTTTAACAGAAAAAAAAGTTGATGAATCTGTTATCAATAAACTTTTAGAAAATTTAGACAGAGGAATAAACGTAATTTTAGAATTTGGCACTCATGCATCGATGCTTTGCTATCTACTCGTTTCAAACATTATTACGCGAAGAATTCATGAAGTTTATGTAAAAAAAACTGAAAAATTTCTCTCCTCTATGCAAAAAGAACATGAACCACAAAAACTTGTAATCACCATCGAAGAAGCTCATAAATTTTTAAATCCTCAAACCGCAAGACAAACTATTTTTGGTATCATTGCACGTGAAATGAGAAAATATTATGTTTCATTACTTATAGTCGATCAAAGACCTTCCGGAATTGACCAAGAAATAATGTCACAAATCGGCACCAAAATAGTTGCCCTACTCAGCGATGAAAAAGATATTCAATCAGTTCTTTGCGGAACTTCAAATTCTTCAGAATTACGAGGCGTCCTTGCAACTTTAGATACAAAAAAACAAGCGCTTCTAATGGGACATGCTGTACCAATGCCAATAGTTATAAAAACTCGTGAATATGATCAGGATTTATATAAAGTACTTACAACTTCAGTAAGTTTAATGGATATAAAAAAGACAATTGATGAAATATTTTAAATATTTAGTGATATTCGAAATTGACGATAACTTTTAAAGAATATATGCTATTTTTGCTTCTTTTTTAGAAGAATGATGAAATAAGTTTTAAAATTATAAAGAAGGATTTTAGATATGAAAAAACTAATTTTAGGTCTTGCAAGCTCAACACTTTTAACTTGCTCTTTCATCTGTGCAAATACAGGAATTTATGGATTTGATGTAGAAGCATCAGTTAGAAATAGCCAAGAAGCTCGCGATGTTGAAACTCAACTTGAAAAAAAGAAGGAAACAGCTCAAAAAGAACTCAAAGACAAAGCTCAAAAAATACAAGCACAAGGCAAAGCATTCGAAAGCCAAGCAAAAGCAAATTTATTAACACCTGAAGCATTTATTCAAAAACAAGCAGATCTTAACAGAGAAATGCGTCAACTAGACAGGCTTGGAACAGGAAAAGAAGAAGATCTTAAAGCAGAACACAACACAAAGCTTCAAATAATTTCTATGAAACATGAAGAAATTGCTCGATCATTATTTAGAGAAGCAAAAGGTAGCATTCTTTTAAATACGCGTTCCGATGCTGTACTTGATATAGCTCCTGAAATAGATTTAACTGCAAAAGTAACAGAAATGGCTGATAGTGAATACAGTGCAAAAAAAGCTAAAACTGCTAAACCTGCAACCCATTAAAAATAAAGCTTTATGAAAATTAATTTAACAATTAATGAGCTGTCAAATTTGATCGAGGGTACAACAACCCTCGATCCTAATTTTTTGATAGAAGAAATTAAATCGCTTGAAACAGCGTCCGAAAATGATTTATCTATTTTCTTAGATCATGAAGATGCTTCTGTTTTTGATCCACTGTCACTTGATTTGATAAAAAAAAGCAACGCAAAATTAATCATAGCAAGCAAGGCATGGACTCCAGAAAAAAGTTTCTTGATCGTTTCAGATCCTCTTGCAGCTTTTCAAAAATTAACAAATTTCATTGAACACAAAAATTGTTCTTGTGAAATTTCACCACTTGCAAGCATTCACAAAACAGCAAAAATTGCACAAAATGTCACTATCAAACAATTTGCAACTATAGAAGAAAACTGTTCTATCGGTGAAAATTCTATAATTCATAGTAATGTTTTTATCGGTAAAAATTGCCAAATAGGTACAAATGTTATTTTTTATCCTGGGGTAAAAGTTTTAGACCGATGCATTATCGGTAATAATACAATTATTCATAGTGGATCAGTTATAGGTTCTGATGGGTATAGCTATAAACCTAGAAAAAATGGTCTTTGGAAAGTTCCGCAAATCGGAATCGTGCGAATTGGAAATCATGTAGAAATTGGATCCAATTGTTGTATCGATAGAGCAGCATTTGATGAAACAATAATTTCTGATGGGGTAAAATTAGATAATCTTGTTCATATTGCACACAATGTAAAAATTGGAGCCCACACTGCAATCATTGCACAAACAGGAATAGCTGGCGGAGCAACTGTCGGAATGGGATGTCAAATCGGTGGACAGGTAGCAATAAAAGATCACATAAAAATTGGAAATGGCGTAAAAATTATTTCGAAAAGTGGAATTCTAAAAGATTTAAAAGATGGTGCAATCGTTGCCGGAATGCCCGCTATCGAATTTAATGAATGGAAACGATTAACAATTTCCTTATCAAAACTACCAAAAATGGTCAAATTAGCTAATGAGTTGCAATCTATCCTTGAAAAAGAAAAAACTACTAAAAAATCTTTTATTCGAAAATTTTTTAGATGGTTTTAAGGAGATAAATTGTGATTACAGAAATAGTGGCTTATGAAGAATGTAGCCTTCTTGCATCCTTCATAGCAAAATCATATTCGGCCAATTTAACATTATTAAAAAAAAGTCACTTCGAAGATGGCGAAACCAATTTAAATTTAAAAAAGTTTCCATCATTCAAAGATCAGCAAGTTTTGTTTGTTCACCAATTTTCTTATAAAAATGACCCTATAAATAATCAGATCCTGGATTTAATTTTTACATTAAACGCTATAAAAAAAACTGATACTTTTGAATTAAATTTATTAATACCTTACTTACCATATTCTCGCCAAGAAAAGGGGTTTTCAGACCAAGATTTAGGATTGCTTCAAACATTTTTAATGGTCATAAAATCAATCGGTGTAAATAAAATGTTTGTCTGTGATATTCATTCACCAATAACGCTAGAATTTTACAAAAATTTTATTTATGAAATAAAATTGGATGAACTTTGGATCGAATTTATTTCACAAAATTATTTAAATAAAAATGATTTAATTTTGGCATCCCCCGACGCAGGAGGAGTTAATCGGGTTGAAAGAATTGCTAAAAAATTAAATTTAAATTTTGTTCATGTAACAAAAAAAAGAATAGGTCCTGACCACCCTGTTGCCGTAAAACTGAATGGAACCGTCGAAAATAAAACCGTTGTTTTGATAGACGATATTATAGACACGGCACAGACGGCAATAAATGCATGTAATATTTTACTAAAACACAAAGCTCTAAAAATAATAGGCTGTTTTTCTCACGGAATTTTATCAAATAACGCTTTGGGATTAATCCAAAACAGTAACTTCGAAACATTTGTAACAACAAATTCTGTATTACCTGTATCAAGAGCGGAAAGTTCAAAATTTTTTATAACCTCGATTAATGATCTTTTAGTCAAACAATTAAAATCATTTTTCTAAAAAAATCTAAAAATAAGTGTAAATAAATATGTTAAAAAACAATGAAAAAATAAATATTAAAGCAATTATTGGTCTTGGAAATCCAGGATCACAATATTCTAAAAACCGGCACAATATCGGATTTAGAATTATCGAAAAACTGGCAGAAGAACTGGATGCCTCTTGGAAGCCTGCAGAAAATTTGGATTTTGCAGAAGTTCGATTAAATTCGCAAAATAATAATGAAGGTTTTTTATACTCTCCCAGCAAAAACGTTTATTTAATAAAACCGCAAACATTTATGAATAATTCTGGAAAAGTTTTATCTTTTTTACAAAAACGCGGAATAAATGCACAAGAAATTTTGGTAATCCATGATGAAATCGAAAAAAAATTAGGCAAAATCGGAATAAAATTTGATGGAAGCTCCAAAGGACACAATGGGTTAAAATCAATAATAAGTTCCATCGGTGGTGATTTTTGGAGATTTTATTTTGGAGTTGATAGACCTACCGACAAGGATGAAGTTCCCAAATATGTGCTTTCAAATTTTTCTCCTATTGAAGAAATTGAAGTCACAAAATTAATCAGTAACTCAACAAAAATGATAAAAGATTTTTTACTAGAAAATATTTGACGATACAGCTATTTTGGGGCATTTTTAATTGTAACTTGTAATAAAAATATTGTTTAAATTTTTATAAAAAAATGGTGAGAAAATCATGAAAGTTTCTATCTCTTGGATTTTTGATCATATCAATTCTGATTGGAAAAAAAATGATATCAAAAAATTGATTGAACAATTCAATCAAAAAACGGCAGAAATAGAAAACTTTCATCACCTGTCAATTGATTTATCAGATTTAGAAGCCGCTACTATAAAGTCTATCGATAATCAAAAAGTTACCCTCCTTGCTGCTAATTTAAAAAAAGAAATCTCAATCAATCTCAACAAATTCAGTCCATGCCATAATACATCAAACCATCAAAACTGCTTTTTCCTTATTAATTTAAAAACAAATGATTTTGCAACATTCAAAGATTTATCTGCAGAGCGCGATGGTTACCTTCCTGCTTTCGATGCAACGGATAAAGAAATAATAAAAAATTGGAAAAAAGAAATAGAAACAGAAGATATAATTTTAGAAGTGGATAATAAATCAATAACTCACCGTCCAGACATGTGGGGACATAGAGGATTCGCACGAGAAATCGCAGCATTTTTAGATTTAGAATTTATCCATGACGAAAATAAGCTTTTAGAAAAACATAAAATCGAACAATTCGACGATCACGCTCATAGCACAATATCTATCGAAAACAAAGCAACAAAAGCTTGCAATAGACTTTCAGGACTTCATATAAAACAGATCGAAAACAAACCTTCCAATTTATTTTTGGCAAGTCGTTTACTAAAAGTTGGAACAAAACCAATTAATTCAATAATCGACTTAACCAATTATGTAATGCTTGACTGGTCACAACCTATGCATGCTTTTGATAGTTCTAAAATATTAGGCAAAAAAATTATAATTCGCATGGCAAAAAATGGCGAAACTCTAAAATTGCTCGATGAAAATAAATTAACATTAACAAGTGAAGATCTTGTTATCGCAAACAGTGAAAAAGCAATGGCTCTTGCTGGCGTTATGGGCGGAGAATATGCCTCAATTTGTAAAGAAACAAATTCTATATTTTTAGAATCAGCCCACTTTGAAGCAGCCACAATTCGTAAAACTGCAGTTCGACATAAAATAAGAACTGATAGCTCTGCAAGATTTGAAAAAACTTTAGATCCTAATCAAATAACTGCAGCAACTTTAAGATTTTTAAAATTAGCAAAACAGATAAATTTAAAATATGAAGCAACCGATCCTGTGATTGTCGTTGGTAAACCTTTAGAAAAGAAAATTATTTCCCTATCTCATCAATATTTAGAAGACAAATCTGGATTTAGCATCAGCAAAGAGTTGGTAATTAAAAACTTAGAAAAAATAGGTTTTAAAATAGAAATCAAAAATGATTTATATCAAATTGAAGTTCCATCATTTAGAGCTGCCAAAGATATAAAAGAAAAAGAAGATATTTTAGAAGAAGTTGTTCGCTTTTATGGTTTCGAAAAAATTACACCTACCCAACCTATCTTTTTTAGAAACAAATACGATTTAACACCACTTCTAAAACTACGAAAAATCAAAAACTATTTATCTAGCAGCGCAAACATGATCGAACAACAAAACTATGCAATGTTTGATGAAGAGTTCTTATCACAAATCAAATTTAACCCATCAGAAAAAGTAAAAACGGTAGAAGTTTTAAATCCCGTTTCTGAAAATAACAAACGACTAGTTACCACGCTGATACCACATCTACTAAAAAACATAAAAGAAAATATTTTAATAGAAAACAAACTTTATTTTTTCGAATTTGGTAGAACGTGGAAAATAGATAATCAAAATGCTCCAATAGAACAAAAAAAACTTGCTGGAATATTCTTTCACAAAAAAGAACCGGTCGACTTCTACGAATTCAAATATCAACTTAGCAAAATGTTTGAAATTTTAGGCTTAACAGTTTCATGGCAAAAATCATCTCAAAATATTTTTGCCCTAAATCCAAACATAACAGCAGAAATCCATTATGAAAATAAAGTAATCGGATTTGCAGGAATGGCTGATAAGATGGTTTTAGCCAATTTAGAAACAATTCCACAAAGTGAAGCGTTTATTTTTGAAATCGACGGTGACTTTTTATTAACAACTCAATCTAAAGAAATAAAATATTCGCCCCTTTCAAAATTTCAAGAATCATCTTTCGACTTAAGTTTTATAGTTCCAGTTACCATATCTGCAGGTGAAATTGAAAAATCCTTAAAAGAAATAGATCCTCTAGTCACTGATGTAAAACTTATCGATTTCTTTGAAAAATCAGATTGGCTGGATAAAAAAGCGCTTGCTTTTAGAATACTACTAAACAGTTCCGAAAAAACTTTAGAAAAAGAAGAAATTGAAGCGGTGCGACAAAAAGCCATTAAATTAATGGAACAAAAAGGATTAAACTTACGCTAAAAGGAAACTGATGAAAAAAAAGTTTTTTTTATATTTGTCTTTATTTACTTCCGTTTTTTTAATAGACCAAATTTCCAAACTTTGGGCGATTAAAAATCTTATTAACAATTCAATAAACATATTCCCCGGATTAAACTTAAGTCTAATTTTTAATCGCGGAATAGTTTTTGGAACTTTTAATTCAAATTCAACAGTCCTATTTTTAATCGTTTCTTCAATCATAATTTTGATATCAATATTTTTTGCAACCTACCTATTTTGGAGATATAAAAAAAACTTTGATATAACTCCTGAAATTTTAGTATTAGCAGGAGCTCTTTCAAATATTTTAGATCGATTTGTTCACCATGGAGTTATAGATTTTATAGATACATACGTAAAGACATACCACTGGCCAACATTTAACCTCGCTGATACATTTATATTTGTTGGATTATTTATAATCTTTGCACGAGAGCTAAAAGAAGGATTTAAAAATGAGTCTTAAAAATATTTGCTATAAAATAGCAACCCTAAACTACATGGGTGAACATTTTGGTAGCGGCATTTTAGCCTCTTTACTTGGAATTCCGATAATTTTAGTGGGCAGATTAATCAATCATTTTTCTGAAAACTTTTTCTATTTTTCAACCGTCATATTCTTTTTCTTTATTTTTATAATTTTAGAAAAAGCTAGCGAAATATTAGGCGAAAAACACATCTCTGTTTTAATCGTTTTAAAAACAATAAGTATTATAATCGCTTTCGCAGGATTTCCTTTTGCACTTGCTAATTGGAAACTAATAATTCTTGGATTTTTAATATACTTTTTATTAATACTTTTCCAGCCAATAATTTTATTAATCGATATTTTCAAAAAAATAGAAGAACTGCCAAAAGCATCTGGACACTTTTTGATTAGCATTATCTTTGGCGGTTTCATTAACATAATTTTATCTATAATTTTGGCTTGCAATGCCGGTTAACAAATGCTCAAAAACTTTTTACAAAACTTTAATATCTTAAATGTTTTTTATCCCAAATTTTGCGCTGAATGCAATGTACCAATATTGCATGATTCTATTTTTTGCAGCGAATGCAAAAAATCTGTCCAATACGTAACCTCTATAAATCTTAAAATTACAGAAAAACATTCACTCCGCGTTCTTGCGGCTGCTGCTTATAACCCTCCAGTAAAGAAATTAGTTTTAAAAAAACATTATGATGATGTTATAGCAAGCAAACAACTTGCAAAACTTATCTTAGAATTCAGCACTGTAAAAAATTTTGAATTTGATTTTATCGTACCTGTCCCTCTCCACTGGACGCGATTTTCCAAAAGAGGATTTAATCAATCACAATTAATCGCAAAAGAGTTAAGCCGGAATTTAAAAATTCCAATGCTTAAGCTTTTGAAACGCAAAAAGAAAACATTTTTCCAATCAACACTTTCAGGCGACCGAAAAGAAGAGAACGTCAAAAATGCATTCACGATTAAAAATTTCTTTTTTAAAAATCCAAATGAATTGATAAAAGATAAAAAGATACTGCTTGTAGATGATCTTTGCACTAGTGGTTCGACACTTAAAAGCGCCGCGAAAGTTATCTTGCCTCTTAAACCTGAAAACGTTATGGCTATCGTTGCTTGCCGAGCATGCTGAAACTAGTCTCAACTTTTCCAGATAAAACAATTTTCTTGTTTTTTAAATCTATAAAAGTTTCTTTTGATTTCAACTGAAAATTAGAATGATTCAGCGTTACATCAGATTTGCTGGAAATAATATGTTTATCAAATTTATAGCTAAATGTTTCACCCAAAAGTGATATACCATTGAAGCTACCATTAATATTTCCCTGCATAAAAATATCTTTAGTCTTGGAGTTAATCACAGTTTTATCAGAATTTAAAAAAGCTGCTTGATCATCTTTTGTAAGCAAATTGCATGCAACGCTTTTGCAAACGATCTCATTTTGATTTTTATAAAATTGCGCACTCTTAGAATTTATCTGCCACCCTTTTAAAGATTGTGGATTTAACTCTTTTAGAGAAATATCTTTAGCTGTTACAACAACCTCATTAACTTCTTGCTGTTTATTTTGAATAATTTCATTACTTTTATTTATTGATCTGTATTTCACAAAAGCAAAAATTAATAAAATAAAAACAGGTAAAAAGATAATATATTTTTTCATTTTTAAATTAGCTCTCTAAAATATCTTCGATTAAATTTTGTGCAAAATGCTTTTTCTGTACAAACAAAACAAGGTCCAAAAGCAATCTAAAAGCACCGCTTCCACCTTCTTTTGGAATTATCAAATCTGCATGAGGTCTAATGTAAAACATCACATTTGAAGGTGAAATAAAAAGCGAAACACCATCTTTGGCACTTATATCTGGTACATCATCGCCAAAATATAAAGTTTCTTCTTTGGACACATTTTGTTCTTCTTGTATTTTTTTTACCATTTCAAGTTTATTAAGCTCATATCCCAAATAAATAAGATCTTGTGGAATTCCAAGATTTTTAGCACGAAGCTCAACCGATTTTCCATTTTTCCCAGACAATAATGCAATTTTCAAAAGATTATTTGTTGAAGCTCTTTTAGTAGCAAGACCATCTGAAACATTGTAACATTTAACCTCTTCGCCTCTTGCAAGCATATAAATTTTGTTATCGGTCAAACATCCGTCAACATCGGTAATAACCAATTTGATTTTCTTTAACCTTTCAACAAATTGCTGATTTTTAAGAATTTCTTTGAACCAAATCAAATCTCGATTTTCCATAAAATCCTACTAAAGTCTTTTAAATTTTTATTTAACCTATTTGTTAAGAGTAGAGTAAAAAAGTCAAAAAAAAAAGACACGGCCAAAAACCGTGTCTTTTTCAATAAATTTAACAATTATTCTGTATCAACTGATTTGCAAATTTTTATTACAAGAATATATTTGGCACCCAAAATAATAAAAGAAATCACAAATAAAAAAATAGCAGCAATCGGTATCAAACTAAAAGCAAGCATTTTAACCAGATCTTTACCAGAAGGAACTAATAATGATCCTAAAGTAAATAAAATTGTTCCTAAAAAAATTAAACAAAATAAAAATACAAAGACAAAACTTAAAATGCCTAAGAATTTAATCAAATTCTTTTTAAAAGCAATGCAGCCTCTGACTAAAGATTTTTTATAAGGAAAAGAATAATTTGCAATAAAATTTAGTGCAAAAAAATTTATTATTAAAAAAAATAATACCGTTATGATTAAAGTAAAAAGCAAAAACCTCGGAAAAATAACACTTGTATTTTGCATTAAAATATGCAATCCCGCACTGCTAAGGATTACAAGTATCATAATTAACATTAACTTCCAAAATTCTTTATTTTTACACAATTTTATAGTCAATTCAAAAACGTCCAACGTAGAAAAGTTCTTTTCCCCATCATCTAACTTTTTGGAAAAAATCAACTCTGCAACAAAATAAACAATACAAATAAGTAATATAATTCCTGATAAGATAAATTCTATTTTTTCAATATCAATCACAAATGATAAAACTTTAAAAAACAAGAAAAAAATTGCAACCACCACCAAAAAAGCAAAAATTAAAGCCATATTAAAAGTTGTTACTTTTTTCCAATTTTTAAGACTCATTTCAAGACTTTGACTTGCAAGTTTAAAACCTTGTTTTAACTCTGAATAAATATAATAAAACATAATAAAAAATCTCCTTTTTAAAAACTTAAACCGATTCCCATTCCAAACTCTTTTGATGCTGTAACTGGCAATTTACCTTTTGGTGCAATTTCTCCAAAAATCACTTTTGCAGCTGCAATTTCCGCTTCTACTTCCTGTTCATAAGCGACTAAAATCGCATCTTCTTTGCCAAAAAATTTCAATGCATAAGGGATCCCAAATAGAATCAAAATTACTTTTTTATTTTCTCTATGTAAAGATTCTATAAATTTTGAAACTTCTTCTCGAACACCAAAATTATCGGTAAATATATTATTTAATCCATAAAGAGCAACTATCACTGTATCGCTATTTCGAACATCTGATAAAACCATTTTTTCATTTAAATTTTTAAATAAAATAGATTCGCTACCAGGCTTCAAACCCAAAGAAATAAATGCTACTAAATTATCTTTTGCAGCGATAAACGGTAACATTTGATTTTCATTTTTAACCAAAGTAACAGCATTATCAAAAATATCCTGTTTCAATTTCATGGCACCTTGAGAGTAAAACTCTTCCGGCCGAATATTTTCGTCGACAAATCTATTTTTGAAAAGCCCAATAGATTGTTTTGCAGACAATATTTTAAGCACTCTTCTATCAATTTCTGATTCTGCAATTGTTCCATTTTTCACAGCAACTTCGATCGCATCTACCCCTTGCTTTATATCTGCAATATTTTCATCTAGATGCGGCGGCTCGCCAAAACGATTCAATAAATCGCAAAAAAGCAAAATATCATTACCTGCTAAAAATGCTCTAACAGCAGTTTCACCCGCATTAAACGTTTTCCTAATACCACCCATTCTAAGTCCATCTGTTATAATCAATCCCTTAAATCCCATTTGATTTTGCAACAAATCGGTAACGATTAACGGAGAAAGAGATGTTGGCAAATTTGAATTTGAATCAAGAGCTGGAATATGCAAATGTGCTGTCATAACAGAAAAAACATTTTTTTTGAAAAGTTCTCGAAAAGTATAAAGCTCCATATTTTGAATCTCATTGTATGAAGAAAAAACAGTTGGAAGATCTAAATGCGAATCTAACACAACATTTCCATGACCTGGAAAATGTTTTATACAAGCCATAACTCCGTACTGCAACATACCTTGAATATACTCATATGCTTTAGCCACAACTACAATAGGATCTTCACCAAAAGAACGAATACCAATGACCGGATTTTGAGGATTATTGTTCACATCAACATCTGGCGCGAAATTGAGCTTAACTCCAAGCAACTTGCATTGTCGTCCTATTTCCATACCCATTTTATAAATCAAACTATTATCCCGCAGCGCACCAAGTGTAAAATTTTTAGGGAATTTAATTACATTTATCAGTCTCATTGATGGTCCCCATTCACAATCTTGAGCATATAAAAGTGGAATTTTAGAAATAGATTGGTAATAATTTGAAATTTTAATCTGACTTACAGGAGTTCCAGAAAAAAACATTATACCTCCTATATTATATTCCTTAATCAATCTTTCAATTGTGACCTTATCAAATGGATTTTCTGCAGGATAAGAAATAGCGCTAGTCATAAAAAGTTGCCCAATTTTTTCACGAAGCGTCATTGTCTGTAAAATAATTTGCGGCGACTGTGTATCAATATAAAAAAATCGATTATAAACAATTAAAGAAATTACCAAAAAAGAAAAAATCCAAATAAACTTTTTCATCTAAAATTCCTTAAATAAAAAAATACCACAAGAATTCTATAAACCATTTATTTAGCATAATTCATAATCGCTAAGCTTAACAAAACTAAAGCCCGAATTTATTAAATTCTCAATCGCTTCAGGAATACCTTCCCCAGAATCTCTTTCCGGACGGTTTGCGTGGGCAATTATTATAGAACCTACTTTAGCGGTAGAAAATGCAGCAATTACTTCTTGTTTTGAAAAAGTTGCCCCCCTATCACCAAGAACATCAAAACCTACAACTTCATACCCTAATTCATTCACAACTTCAACAGCAACATCATCATAAAACGCAGTTCCTGATCGATAAAATTTAGGTTTATGACCAATTAATTTCTCAAGCATAACGGCCGAATCTTCTACTTCTTCAATTATTTCTTCTATATTTTCAGTACCTTTTATACCGTACACGGAATTTCCATTTATTGAGCAAGGTCTATGGAGTGAGCCGTGATTTTGAAAATCGAAAAATGGATATTGCTGTAATCGTTTAAAATGCTCAGGGTGTTTTAAAATCCATTTAGTCGTAATAAAAAATGTAACAGGTATTTTTTTGCTAATTAAAAAATCAACAATTCGATTATCTAAGCTATCGCCTGCAGAACCACATGCATCCAAAGTTAAAGCTACAACTTTTTTGTTAGTATTCAAAAATTTCTTTACACCTTTAACGGTTTCAGACCACTCAGTTGGTTTCTTTATCGCAAGCTGCTCTAAAACCGTTTTATTTAGACACGCTAAATTTGTACTATAGAACATTATAATTAAGACAAACAATCTAATTTTCATCTAAACTCCTTTAAAAAAAAATTGCGCCAACTACTTCAATTTAAAAATTGAAAATAGTTAACGCAATAATTTAAAAACTTGTCCCTCGATACAATTAACTCAAAAATTATATTTTTTAAAAAACCACTAGGGACGGTAATTTAGTTTTGATCTGCCCGCGGAGAGTGTTTTTGTTTTAACAAAAATGTATCGCAACCTGCGAGCTCAATTTAGATAATTATTTAATTTTTTTAGAATTTTCCAAAATATCCATAGCTATCTTATTTAATATTTCTTTTGCGAAATCATAGTTATCAATCGCATGGTCGACATGATGTAAAAGTTCTGTATTTTTATCATTTTTAATACCTATGCATTTCATGCCAGCTTCTTTTGCAGCTTTAAACCCAAAAAGTGAATCTTCAAAAACCACACATTCATGCGGCTTAACATTTAATTGTTCCGCTGAGTATAAGAAAAGTTCTGGAGATGGTTTTGGGTTTTTTACATGTGATATATTAAACATCTTATTACCAAAAAAATTGGATAATTTCATTCTTTGTTCAATTTTTACAAAGGTGTCAGGATCGCAATTGGTTGCTATACAAGATGGGATATTATAAGACTGAAGCTGCATATGAAAAGATGTAAAACCTTGAATGAAATTTACACCTTTAGCAAACTCTGAAGCTGAATGTTTTTTACATTCCTCCATAAGTTCAATATGACTTTTTGACAAATTAAACATTTCTTTAAGTTGTTTAAAACATGCCTCTAAGCTAGTGCCGGACATTTTTTTGAAAACAACTTCTTCATGATGAGGGTTTAAAATAACATTATGATTTGTAAGAACTGATTTTATAGCTTCACCCCAAACATGTTCAGAATCCAAAATGGTTCCATCCATGTCGAAAATAATAGCTTTTATTTGATTTTTAAATTTCATATTTTATTACTCCCCCTAAAAAACTGTTCAAGCTTAATTGTCTTGAATTTATAATTTCGCATATTTTGATGATTTTTTACAATAAATTTGATAAAAATTGCAAATTTGCAATTTTCAGATGATAATTTTTTATACATATAACCTATCTTATATATTTCAAATAGAATGTCAAGGGTGTTTTTTACTAATTTTCGCAGTTTTATAAGTAAATTCAATATTTTTTAACTTTTAGATAATAAAAATGATAAAAAAATATTAATTCAGATTTAAAATGTTAAAATTATCTGGATATTTTTTAAATTAAAAAAATAAGGAAATTTAATGAGCATTAAACCTGATTCATGGATTCGCCAAATGGCTCTACAGCACGGCATGATCCATCCATTTCAAGACCGCCAAGTAAGACAATCAGAAACACAAGGACAAAATAAAATTGTCAGCTTTGGACTTTCAAGTTATGGATATGATATTCGCGTAGCAGATGAATTCAAAGTTTTTACCAATGTTTTTAACTCTATCGTAGATCCTAAATGTTTTACTCCTGAGTCTTTTATCGATATCAAAAAAGATGTCTGCGTCGTACCTCCAAACTCTTTTGCGCTTGCAAGAAGCATTGAATACTTTAAAATTCCACGTAACGTTTTAACCATCTGCCTTGGTAAATCAACATATGCAAGATGCGGAATCATCGTAAACGTAACCCCTTTTGAACCTGAATGGGAAGGACATGTAACAATAGAAATTTCAAATACAACCCCCCTCCCAGCCAAAATTTATGCAAACGAAGGAATCGCTCAAGTAATATTTTTTGAAGCAACTCAAGAGTGTGAAGTTTCCTATGCCGACAGAAAAGGCAAATATATGAAGCAAACAGGTGTAACTCTTCCTTGCGTGTAAAAAAGGATTTTTATGCATAAAAAATTAGATCCACTAAAAGATAATTTAAGTCTTGTCGAATTAGTGAGAATCAGCGGTAACGACCTTGATATAGTCAATGCAGCAAGAGTTTGCTATGGCCATCAAAGCGAAACAATAACAGACCGAGATGAAAAACTTATCAAATATCTACTTGTAAACAAACATACAAGTCCGTTCGAACACAACCAAATCAGTTTTAAAATAAAAGCGCCTCTTTTTGTAGTTCGACAGTGGATGCGCCATAGAGTCGGTGTAAGCTATAACGAAATTAGCGGAAGATATTCGGTTAGCCCTCTAGATTTTTACGTTCCACAGAAGCTGCGCACTCCCGATGCTGTGAATAAACAAGGCTCTAATGCTGCAGAATTAAAAAATGAAAAAGAGCTGCTTGCACAATACAAAAAAACTATAGAATCAAGCGCAAACACTTATAAAGAACTACTTGAAAACGGAGTTGCCCGCGAACTTGCGCGTTGCGTTTTGCCACTTTGCACTTACACAGAATTCATTTTTACATGCAATTTGGTATCGCTCATGCATTTTTTGAGCTTGCGACTAGATAAACATGCTCAATGGGAAATTCAACAATACTCTCAATCTATGCTAGATCTTGCCAAACCACATTTTCCAGTAAGTTTAGCTTTGTACGAAGAATTAAAAATAAATAACCAAATTTAAACAAAAAGGAACAATTATGAACTTAATGATTTTAGTTTCAATTTTATTTCCAGCACTTGGAGCTTTTTTTAACATCAAAAGGCTTATAACTATAAAACTAGCACTTATTTTATGCTTATTTTTAGCAAAAGGCGGCCAAATTCCTCTGTATTTTATTACCTTTGGAATCCCATCACTACTTGCAGCTATAACTTTTAGATACTCTATTTTTACCAACTTAAAGTATCAAAAAACAATCGATTTTTCACTTAGAGTTGCTCTTCCACTTGTCGCTATAATTTTATTTGCTATTCACCCGGTTGGTCAAAATGCAATTCCATACTCTTTTTACTGGTTTATTCCTATCGTACTTTATTTTGTAGGCAAAAAATCCACCCTTTTAACATCTTTAAGCAGTACTTTTGTAGCACATGCAGCAGGTAGTATTTTCTGGCTTTATAGCCTACCTACAATTAGCGCTTACTGGCTCCATTTGATCCCTGTAGTCGCACTTGAAAGAGCCTTAATAGTATTGGGATTAGTAATTACCTACAATTCACTAGTAGCATTAAAAAGAAAACTGTTAAAAAACCAGATTGCTTTTGTAAATTTTATGCGCTAAAATACGACTTAAAATATAAAAATTTTTATTTCATAAATTACGTAATTTAGAGGTTACAATGTCAATAACTTACCAACCAAGTAGAATCAAACGTAAAAGAAAACACGGCTTTAGAAAAAGAATGGCTACCAAAGACGGCCGTAAAATAATTAACAAAAGAAGAGCTAAAGGTAGAAAGCGATTAGCAGTCTAAAATTTAATCAATTATTTTCTTTTCACAAAAAAGAAATTTCTCAAGCTTTCGAATTAATCCGGGAAAGTTTTTACACTCCCGGATTAAAACTTTTAATAAGTGACAATCTTCAAAATATTCCCGGCGGCAAAATTCTGGTAATCATCTCAGGAAAAGTTGGAAACGCAGTCGAGCGCAACCTACTTCGAAGACAAATCCGATCAATATATTACGAAGAAAAACTTTATCTCAAACCCAAAGTTTCAATCATTATCCTAAACTCTCAAGCAAAAAAGCTAACCTTCGATGAAATCAAAAAGTTCCTTGTTGAACATCTCAAATAAAGTTCATTTAATCATTTCTAACATTCTGATATTTTGTATCGATTCAATAAGGCCACTTTTGGGCAATGTTGGAATGGTCTGCATTTATCCCGTAAGCTGCAGCGATTATGCCAAATTTATGCTCCAAAACAAATCTTTATTAATTTCTATTCCGCTTATTACCTTGCGAGTTTTGAGCTGTAACCCAATTACCGCAATTTTCTTGAAAATAAAAAATCGATTTTTCTCAAAATAATTACTCTAAAACTTCAAAATCTTCAATTTTTCGCTAAATACTATGTACAAACATAAAATTCAATAAAAAAGCTCATTTTTACACTTTTACCCCTCCACCAGTTGTCTTTATTAACTATTCGATTAAATTTATTTTTATATGAATACAGATAGTGAATATAAAATGAAGGTTATTTATGAAAAAGATATTAAAAATCGTTAAATTCGCCTTGCTTGGACTTTTAATTACAAGTTCGATGAATGCTGTCACTATTAAATTTAAAACATCTGATGGTGTTGAATTTGAAATGGATGAAAATAAAGCTAAACAATCCGGCGTAATAAAAAATATGATTGAAATTTCGGATCCCCAACAAGATCCAATATCACTTACAAATATAAAATCCGAGCAAATGAATTTATTAATGCCATGTTGGGATATAATTTCTAATTTTGTTCTATCCGAATCTGAAAAACATGAACAATTAATAACCAAAATAAAAAGCTATAATTTAGAACAACAAAGACAACTTTTGCTTGCTGTTAATTTTTTAAATATTCCTGAAATATTTAATGAAACAATTGACCAACTAAGTAACTCCCCAGAATTAATTGGGATGTTTCAGCAAAATCCACAATATTTTTCTGAAAAAGAAGAATTCAATCCCAAAACAAATTTCTTACCATTCGAATTGCGTAAACAACTTGCCAATAGAATTAAATCACAAATTTATTTATTTTCAGAATTAAAATTAGGAAAACGTGCAATTCTAGATGCAAAAATTGACAACAATATAATTATTCTTTCGTTTAGCGATCACACATATAAAGCTTGGAAAATCAATTCTAACAATACATTGCAACCAATAGAAATATATGGTCATGAAATGTTCAGAATCATGGTTCGAAATGGAACAATTGTTGCTTCATTAGGTTATAATGCTTACAGATTTTGGACAGTTAGCCCTGATGGCACTTTATCAGATCCACAAACCTTACAAATAGCCGGTCATAGAATCAATTATGCAAGGGCAACTAATGGCAATAGAATAATTTCCGTTAGATTGGATGATGATAACAATGATAGCTTTTTTATAATTAAACCCGACAATACATTGCAACAATTAAGAGTTGCTGTCCCTAATCATACCATCAATAAAACTTTCATAGACCACGAAATAATTATTGCAAAATTAGAAGATAATACTTACAGATTTTGGATAGTCAATCCCGATGGTACATTATCAGCTCCTCAAATCTTACAAGTAGATGGTCACAATATTTTAGATATAAAAATTAACAATGGAATAATTGCTGCAAAAATAGATGATCTAACTTGGAGTGTTTGGAATGTTAACAAAGATAGAACCTTATCTCGCCCTCAAATTTTAAATCGTGACATTTACGATTTAGAAATTAACAATGGAATAATTGTTGCAGAAATAGACATTGATGCTTTGGGGGTTTGGAAAGTTAATGAGGATGGAACTTTATCTAAATATCCTCAAAGTGTACTACAAGTAGATTTTCTAAATATAGCACTTAACCATGGAGTACTTGCAGTAAAACTAGTTGATCGTACTTGGCGTGTTTGGAAAATTAACGAGGACGGAACATTAACAAAGCATCCACAAATTTTACAAGTAGCTGGTCATAGCATTCAGCACATCGAAATTGGCAGTGAGATAATAATCGCAGAATTATATGACGATACTTGGAGCATATTCACTAATATCATTCCAACTCACAATTTCACATTAGAACAAGCACTGTTTATTAAGGCCTGTATACAAGAACCTGTAAATTTAGATTCAAATCCAGAAATTCAAAGAATTTTTAACTCTTTAACTGTAGAAACAAAAGATGTACTTGTTAAAAATGGTTTTGTTATTCCCACTCTAACCTATAGAATCACAAATTTCTTAGATGCCCACAAAGTACCCATTTTAATAGGAGGAACACTAGGATTAGGATTAGCAGGATATTACTTGTGGAGCAAATCTAAAAAAAGATAAATCCACATTCTTACATAATTTATAAGGGCGAATTTAAATTCGCCCTTTTCTTTTTACATTCCAAAATCTAAATTATTTATTTTCTCTTCAAAGTAAAATGTATCTGTAATTTCCAACTTTTTATAATTTACGAATTTTAAGCTGTTATCCAATTACCACAATTTTCTCAAAAATAACTGCTTTAAAAAGCTCCAATCTATTTGCAAACTCAAATTAATAAAGTAATCTTTCATAGATTTAATCTAAAAATCCCTGGTCTAAAAAACAAAAAAGGAAATCAAATGAAAAAATTTAATAAAAAGGCAAAAAGAATCCTGCTTGGAGTAACGGCAATTATAAGCTTAGTAAACATAGAAGCCGTAAAGTCATAACGCACCCGCAAAGCGGGTGGCTTGACGGCTTTTAGCAGTCTCAAAGACTGCCAGGTTTCTCAATTATTATTCAAAATTCTCCAGAAATTTCAAAATCTCGTACGTCTAATTGTTGTTGATGTTTAATATATGCGCTTATCTGAGCCTCTTCAAATCCAACTGTCGATACCGCATAACCTCTCGCCCAGAACCGCTCTCCATTGAAATTTCTTGTCCTTCCTCCAAATTGTCGCGCTACTGCTATTGCACTTTTTCCTTTTATATATCCTATTATCTCTGATACTGAATACTTTGGCGGTATTTTTATCAGCATATGTACATGATCTCCTGCCATATTGCCGTTTATAATTTCACATTCTCTTTGTCTTGCTAACTCATGAAATACTGGTCCCAGAAATTTTTTTATTTTCCCGTATAACTCTTTCTTCCTACATTTCGGTATAAATACAACATGATATTTGCACTCCCATTTCGAATGACTTAAACTTTCGTATGATGATGTCATCTTTATCTCCTTTTTAGCCGTCAAGCTTTAGGAAATATACCATGGCATCATCTTTTACTTAATCTTTAGGCCAAGCCTTGGTAGTCTCACTAGTCAAACTAGTGGTTTACCTTTCTTCAATTATTTGACCTAGAAAATCCTATTCACTTCCAAACAAATTCTCGAATCGATCGCATCACAACCAAAGGCAACATTGTTGCTGCCACCTTACAGATGCCTGGTAAAATGTGCAAAAACACAGGATGTATTTGGCGTATAAATCCCAATGGATCTTTATCTGAACCTAAGTTTTTACCAATAGTAGACTCTGCAGCTATTCAAATCAAAATTGACCAAGATATTATCATTGCAACGCTATGTAATCGCGGTATTGGATTCTCTTGGAGATTAATGGCAGATGGATCATTATCACAACCTAATATTTTAGAGATTCCTGCACATAAAATTAAATTTATAACTGCTAACAATGGAATCATTGTTACTTTATTAGACGACGACACTTGCAGAGTTTGGTTTCTAGATAGAAACGGTGTTTTATCAGCACCTAAAGTTTTACCAATAAAAAATGAAAAGATTTCAAAGGTAAATGTTTACAACAGAGTAATTATCGCAATAACAGACAAACATGAATGCGTTGCTTGGAAACTTAGCAATGAAGGGAACTTATCAGAGACTGGTCACTTACAACCCGGTCGAATACTTGATCGTTATGATCTTGTAAATGGAACCCTCTGTGTAAATTTTCAAAGAGATCAAAGAGATCCATTTTTATTTCTTACTGCTTGGGTAACAAACAAAGATGGCAAATTAATTGGTCCACAACCTTTATTCCCAGTAGAATTGTACGAGATTCGCGGTGTAATAATTAACAATGGAATAATTGCTGTTCTGCAAAAGGATGGAACGATCAAGGTATGGGGTGCAAATAAAGATGGAAATCTAGAATCAAAACAAGTTGTAAATCCAGAACCTCAACCCGTTGAGGATATTTTCATTAACCATGAAGTCATAGTTACCCTATCAAAGAATGGCACCGGAAATATTTTTCAAACTGATGAAAAAGGCGTATGGTCAAAAATACAAGATTTACGAGTAAATAATCATCAGATTATCCATGTCATAATTGGCGATAATCTTCTTATTGTTCAATTAGAAGATTATTCCTACCAAATGTTTTTACAAAAGGATATAAGAGATCCCTCTGAAATAATTGAGGATTAATTAGAACAAAAAGAAAAAAGACCAAACAAAAAAAGAAAAGGGCGAATTAAAAATTGCCCTTTTCTTTTTTTTGCTACATTACAAAATTCAAATTATTTATTTTCTTAAATTTAAAATTTATTTCTAATCAAACATACAATCAAATTTTATCCCTGATCAAGCTTATTTTCATGCATAAATAAAGGCAAAACTTGTTTAATAAAGCAAAGCATTGTATCCTATTCTTTGTAAAATTTTTATTTATTTGGGAAGGATTTTTAAATGCAAAACGAAAACGCTCCAGAAAGTAAAATAGAGACTACCTCAGTTTTACCTATCTCCATTGAAAAAGAGCTAAAAACGGCTTTCCTTGATTACGCAATGTCAGTTATTATAAGCCGCGCTCTACCAGACATTCGAGATGGTTTAAAACCAGTTCAGAGAAGAATTCTCTATGCGCTACACACACTTGGATATTACCACACAAAACCTTTCAGAAAATCTGCAACTGTGGTCGGAGAAGTAATGGGAAAATATCACCCACATGGTGACTCACCTATTTACCAAGCAATGGTAAGCTTGGTACAAACATTTTCAAAAAGATATCCATTACTTGAAGGCCAAGGAAACTGGGGATCCGTTGACGGAGACAACGCAGCTGCTATGCGATACACCGAAACAAGGATGGCCAAAATATCGCAAGAAGTACTATGTGATATCGAAAAAAATACTGTTCCATTTACCACAAACTATGACGAATCAATAAGTGAACCTACCATTCTCCCAAGTAAAATTCCTACTTTATTAATTAATGGAGCAACTGGAATCGCAGTTGGTATGGCAACATCCATCCCACCTCACAACTTGGGCGAAATTTTAAATGCAAGTATAGCTCTCCTAAAAAATCCAAATTTATCACAAGAAGAACTTTTCAATTTAGTACCCGCTCCAGATTTTCCAACAGGTGGAATTATTTGCGGACGTTCAGGAGTTGTAAAAGCTTACACAACAGGTCATGGCAATGTGATCGTGCGTGGAGTAGTAGATATTGAAGAAAATAAAAAACATCTCGCTTTAGTAATAACCGAGCTTCCTTACCAAGTAAATAAAGTAGAATTAATAAATAAAATCGCAGATCTTGTAAAAAATAAAATAATTGAAGGAATTTCAAACATCCGCGATGAATCTGACAAACGCGGAATCAGACTTGTTATCGAACTAAAACGAGCAGAAAGTCCTCAGATAATTTTAAATCAATTATACAAACATACAGATCTTCAAACATCTATTTCTATCCTTATGCTCGCGCTTTATCAAAACAAACCAACAATTTTTACATTGCGTGAAATGATTGAACATTACTTGCTTCATCGCAAAGAAATAATCACAAAACGCAGTGAATTCGATCTGGATAAAAACAAAGCACGTGAACATGTTTTAACCGGTTTATTAATTGCACTTGATAATATCGATGATGTAATAGTTTTGATCAAAAAATCACAAAATGCCGAAGAAGCGATTGCAGCATTACACAAAAAATATCATCTAACAGATTTGCAAGGTAAAGCAATCCTTGATATGCGCCTTCAAAGATTAACAGGTCTTGAAAAAGCAAAATTGATGAACGAAATCGAAGAAATAAAACAAACGATTTCGCAACTTCAATTGATTCTTAATAATGAAGAAGTTCTCAAAAAAGAAATTAACAAAGAACTTGAATATTTAAGAGACACTTACGCAGATAAACGTCTTTCAAAAATCGAAGCACCTGTTGATATTTTAAGCGAAGCAGACCTAATCCCCGATGAAGAAATGGTTGTAACTTTAACTAAAAAAGGCTACATCAAGCGAGTTCCTCTAAGCACTTATGATATTCAACATCGCGGTGGAAAAGGCAAAAAAGGAATGGCTGACTTAAGCGAAGCCGACGACTTAATGCAAGATATTTTTGTAACCAAAAATCATGACGAACTTTTATTCTTCACAAATCATGGAAGAGTTTACAGCTTCACAGTGTTCCAGGTTCCAGAAGGATCCAGAACATCCAAAGGCCGCGCTGTTGTCAACTTGTTACCGCTTGTAGAAGGCGAAACAGTTGTAAAACTTCTTTGCGTTCGCGGCATGGAAAACAAATTTTTGGTGATGGTAACAAAATTTGGAGTCATCAAAAAAACAAATGCTATGGCTTTTGCAAAAATCAGAAGTACAGGCATCAGAGCAGTCACTCTGGAAGATAAAGACGAACTTGAATTTTGTGCAGTCTCTGGCGGAAATGATTCAATAATTATCGCAACAAAATTTGGTCAGGGCATTCACTTCAAAGAAAGCGAAATTCGCGCAATGGGACGTCAAGCAATGGGAGTTCGCGGAATTAGATTAAAACCAAAAGATGAAGTCGTTGGTCTTGAAGTAATTTCTGACGCACAAAGCGATGTTTTATTTGCTACTTCAAATGGTTATGGCAAACGAGTAAAAGCGGTAGACTTCAGAGTCGCGCACCGTGGCGGAATGGGTGTAAGAACAATACCAACAGACCATCGCAACGGACATGTAATTGGTTTAGTACAAGTCTCAGATAATTCGACAATTATTTTAATCGACACCAATGGCAAAATTATTCGAATCGCACCTGACGAAGTACGTACAATGGGCAGACAAGCTAAAGGTGTTCGCCTAATCAGACTAGATGGCAACCAAGAATTACTTGCAGTTGTTGCATTTGAAACAGATGGAAACGAGCTAGTTTTAGAAATACCTACGAATCTAGAAACCTCTGCTCCGATAATAAACTCTACAATCGAAAATCTCGATGAAGATGAAAATGAAGAAATAATCGAAGAAGAGGATATTGAAAACTAAAACATGCAAATCGCAACACAAACATTGCTGCATCTTTCGCTGATTGAAGGTGTTGGACCAGCAACAATTTTCAAAATCTTAAATTATGTAAGAAAAGGGGATTTAAAAAATCCCCTTGATTTTTCGTCAGTTGAAGATTTCGATTTTGAAAAAATCTATTCTTTAAATGAAAATGATTTTTCACTTTTCAGAAACTTATCACAAAAACAAATAAACGTTATTATCGAAAAACTCAGTGATAAATCATTTTTAGAAAAAGAAATTAATCTGATCAAAGAAAATAAAATTTCATTGCATTCCATCTTCGATGCAAATTATCCAGCAAGTTTAAAAAATATCTTTTTACCTCCGCCAATCCTTTATACAAAAGGCAAACCCATTGAAGATAAAAATTTAAAACTTGCGATCGTCGGATCTCGCAAAGCTGGAAAATATGCAAAAAATGTAACCGATTATTTTGCAAAAGAGCTGGTATCACACGGATGGGAGATTGTAAGCGGTGGAGCTACGGGCGTAGATACAATGGCACATAAAGCAACTCTTGAAGCCGGAGGTAAAACAATTGTAGTTTTTGGTTGTGGTTTGCTTTGGACCTATCCAGCTGAAAATAAAAATTTATTTAAAGAAATAACAGAGAAAAACGGGACCTTGGTTAGCGCATTCCCGCTCACAATGGAACCAAACCTGACAACATTTCCAGCTCGTAACAGAATAATCGCAGGATTAAGCAATGGCACACTTTTAGTCCAAGCTGCAGAAAAAAGCGGTGCCAAAATCACAGCGCAATTTGCACTCGAACAAGGAAAAACTGTTTTTGCAGCTCCTGGGTCTATTTTTGATCCATTAAGCACCGGATGCCACCAATTAATAGCGCAAGGAGCAAAAATTGCTTGGAGCGTTGAATCAATTTTGGAAGATTTTGGATTTGTTATTCAAAAACCAAAAGTAAACAGTTTGGAAAAATCAAAAACTCCTATCGCAGAATCCAAAATCAAATTGAACTTATCAAATGAATCAAATAAAATATTACAAAACTTAACAGTAGCAACATCTATCGATGAATTAAATGCAAAAACGGAAATAGATTTTGCAACGCTTCAAAACGAACTTTTTTCGCTTCAGCTTGAAGGAATAGTAAAACAAAATTTCGCAGGATATTGGGAATTAATAAAATGAGTAAAGATATTTTATATTTAGGATCACAATCTTTTTCAAGACAGCTTCTTCTAAAAAATGCAAAAATAAATTATACAATTTTAAAGCATGATAGCGATGAGTGCGTACCGCATGCAAATCCAGAAGAATTTGAAAATTATGTAAGTGAAATCGCAAAAGAAAAAATGCGGCATCTGATTATCCCTGATAATTTATCCACCCATAAAGAAATATTTGTTTTAACTGCAGACACTTTAATCAAAAGCTGCAAAACAAATCAAATCCTTTCAAAACCAAAAGATATTAACGACGCAAAGAGAATGCTTCAAATCGAACGTGAAGAAGAAATAGAAATTGTTACCGCATGCTGTTTAGACAAAAAAGAATTTAACGAAAATATTTGGAATACAAAAAAAAGAATCATTTTTCACAGTTCAACTACCGCTGAATATTTTGTCCCTAAAAAATGGGAAGATTTTTACTTAACAACAGAACCGCTTGCTCTCAAAGGTTGTGGCGCTGCCATCGTTGAAGGAGTTGGGCAATGCTTTCTAAAATCAATCAGAGGATCTTACAGCTCTGCTGTCGGACTTCCAATGTTTGAGCTTTTAGAAAATTTAGAGAAAATGGGATTTGGATTTTAGTTAATCTGATCTTTAGTCGGATGCCAATTTTTGAGAATCTTTTCTAACAAAATTTCTTTAGAATCTACTTTATCTTCTAAACCTTTATTTAATTTTTTAAGAACTTCTAATTCCGCTTGATTAATACTAACCCACAAAGTTTTTGAATCTACATTAGAAATATTCAACTTTTTAAGTTCTGAAGATATATTTTCTTTTAAATTTAAATTTTTTTGCAAATCTGTTTTTAGCGTTTCATTAAGCGTATCTTCCAAAAAATCTAAAAAATCTAAAAAAGAAAGTTGCAACTCATCATTTCTAATTGCTGCTATTTTAGGATCCATTCCACGTAGCTCATTTCCAAGCCCTTTATCAACAGCATTTTTAATAAGCAACTTAACCTTTGTTCTTTCATTATTTAAAAGCCAGTCTATTAAATAAATAAGTTCAAATGATAATAGAAGACTAGAAGACATTTTATTAATTCCTAAAATAAAGTTTTTTAATTTTGCTTTTAGAAAATGTAGTCTACAATATTTTTTTAAATTTATCTGCTAGTTTTTTAAAATTATCTTCTATGCCTGCCGCTATGAGAACCGCGAGAATGGCCCCTATCCCTATGATGCCTATGCGAATCTCCATACCAATAACTACCATAAGGATAGTAGCCATATGGATACCCATACCATCCTGGATAACTTCCAACTCCAAAATATATTCCTACTCTTGGCTCAGAGTCTGACGATTCGCTTTCCACTTCCACCTGCTGCTCTTGTGCTTGTTGCTGAGTTTGCGAAATATATTTCATTTTTTCTATTATGCTTTGCCCAAAGCTGTCTAAGATAAACGTTCTAATATTTTCAGATGTCATTTGCTCAGGTCTAATATCTCTAGCAAGTGCCACCATCTTACCAGACGAGAAAAGCGCTATCGCTGGATAACCTTTAATTCCCAAATTATCTATCACAGATTTTAAATCTTTTTTCTCAATATTAACTTTGGTAAATAAAACCAAAGGCTCCTTTGCCGCTGCCATTTTAAATGATTCATCTTGTTGTGCTAATAAATCTTTATTTTTTGTAGATCCATCATAAATATATACAGCAACAAGATCATATTTTATCGAATCATAAAAATCTTGATTGCTTTCTATACTATATGATGTATTTGTTTTATTTTCTGTCGATTTTACAATTTTTGCTTTTGGAAAAATTGAATTATTAGATAAAACTACAAAAAACAAATAAAACAGCAAAAAAATCAGTTTTTTCATAATTTTGCCTTCATTACTACTCTCTTTTTATTTACTACCCCTTTTATAAATTTACTAATTGCATTCGTTTTTTATCAATATTTTTATCAAAAATTCAAAAAAACCCAATTTTAACAGGATAATTATTTTTTTAAATTGACAATCTGTAACCCGTTTTTTTAAGCTTAGTTCATAAGGGTTTAGTGTAGTAATGAAACCCTGTTTTTAATAAAAAGGAGTCTTTATGAACGGTTTTAAGAAAACGCTTTTAGCCTCAGGTTTATGTTTATCTCTTATCTCATCTAGTGCTATTGCTTACACGCACAAGGATAAGACAGAAAAATGTCCTGCTACTAATGGATATTGCCCAATGTCTGGGGATAAAACATGTAATTGTCCTAAGAAGGATGGAACTTGTTCTTGCCCTATGAAGAAAAAACATAAAAAAATGAAAGAAGAAAAAGACACCCAAACAGCAAGAAAACATGGGGTAGTGCATAGACAACATGAAAAAGAACGAGAACGTCAACATAAAGGTTCAATGATTAAACCTGAACCTTCACAAAAAGAAAGTAGTGAAGAAAGAGAAGGACATCTTGAATCAACAGGAATGGTAGAAGAAGGCGTTCAAGAGTAAAAAATAGTTAAGAAACTATTCCTTTAAACACCATAGCTGCAGACGACGATTGAAATACATCAAAGTCTGCGGTAAGCCAGGAGGAAATAAAACCTCCTGGCATTTTTATTTTTACTACATTTTCAATTTCGATATCTTTTTTATAATGTAAAAGCGATACAAAAGCGGCAGCTCCAGAACTACATGCCAAAGTGATTCCACATCCTCGTTCAAAAACTATCATATTATAAAAATTTTCCGCCACATTTTGCGGCCAAACAAATTCGACATTTGTTTTATTTGGAAAATTTGGATCTGTTTCTATTTTTGAACCATTCTTTTGCAGCCAATCAAGCGAAACTGTTTTAAAAACAATAAAATGAGGATTTCCAACATTTACAGAATATCCATTGAAAATTTCCTCATCGATTTTTATTGTTTTTTCTTCGATCGATATAGCTTTACCTACATTTGTAATTACTTGAGCAACATTATCTTTTAAAGAATCTATTTTACAATGAATTTTTTTCTTCCCCATCAAAACATCAAACTCTTTGGGAAATTTGTGCTGCGTAAAAAGATGACTTGCAACGCAGCGAATACCGTTAAAACAAACTTCTCCGTTTGAACCATCCGAATTGTAAATCAGAGCTTTTGGTATCGCACCGTTAACTAAAATCAAAATCCCATCTGCACCGATTCCAAAATGTCTATCACAAGAAGAGCGGACAAAGTTTGACCAATTTGAATCGGACAATTTTTGATCTACAAAATTCTGATTTTCCAACATCCAGTCAAGCAAGATAAAATCGTTTCCAAGAGATTGATATTTAAAAAAATTCATTTTAACAACTATTAAAAGTTAAATACTTTACTTAAATAGGCTCTTCCTGAATCTGCAAATAACACAACTGCAATATCTTTGTCGCTTAATTTTTTGCAATAATCCAAAGCTATATGCATAACAGCGCCACAACTAAGACCAACTAAAAATCCTTTTGCAGCAAGTTTACGTGTCATTGCAAAAACTTCATCATCATTAACTGTCAAAATTTGATCAATTACAGCACGGTTAAGCGTATCACTTATAACATCAACACCGATACCTTCTGATATGTAAGCTTTTGGATTTGGATTTGAAAGTTTTGAATTTTCAGCATCTATTCCGATTACTTTAATATTTGGATTTTGCTCTTTGAGATATTTTGCAGCACCTGAAATAGTTCCACAGCTTCCCATTGCAGCAAATAAATGTGTAATTTTACCTTCAGTTTGTTTCCAGATTTCAGGACCAGTTGTTAAATAATGTGCTTCTACATTTTTTTTGTTGAAATACTGGTTTGGCATAAAAGAACCTTCAATTTCTTCATGTAGCGTATCAGCCATTGAATGATAACTTCTAGGATCTTCTAAAGTATCTGTATTTTCGCAAATACGAACATCGGCGCCATAAGCTTTTAATGTATTTATTTTTTCGATACTTGTTCGATCAGGAACAGTGATAATAACTTTATAACCTTTTATGACACCAATCATAGCAAGTGCAATTCCCTGGTTTCCAGAAGATGCTTCGATGATTGTTCCACCCGGTTTTAAAAGACCTCTTTTTTCTGCATCTTCAATCATGTAAAGCGCAGATCGATCTTTTATACTTCCACCTGGATTCAAATATTCAAGCTTTGCAAGAAGAGTTGGGTTTGTTCCAAAATCCAACTTAATTATCGGTGTATTACCAATCGTTTCTAATAAAGTTTTAAATTTTAGCTCATTTTTCATAATTCTAACTCCATCCAAGTTATAAGTTATTATTACTATTTTGAAATTTTATCTATTTTTATATTTACAACTTTGCACTATTAGTTTTCAATTTTTTGCAGAATTTAGTTGCATTTTAGTAGTGTAATACCAATAATTGTTTTTATGAATTTTTTATTTCATTCTATAATGCTATAAATAAAAAAATTTAAAAAAACCTTAAAAATCTAAAAAAAGGGTCCCAAATGAAAAAAGTTCGAGTAAGATTTGCCCCATCCCCAACGGGAAAAATGCACCTTGGAAGTGTAAGAATTGCCCTATTTAATTATCTATTTGCAAAACAAAAAAACGGAAGCTTCATTTTAAGAATCGAAGACACGGATACCGAGCGCAACATGAACTCTGGAATAATCGAGAATTTGAACTTCTTAAATTTAACTTACGACGAAGGCCCTATCGTTGGAGGATCTTACGGACCATATTTACAATCAGAAAGAACTCATATTTACCAGGAAAAACTAGATGAATTAATACAAAATCAAAAAATTTACCGATGTTTTTGCACCCCAGAAGAACTAGAGACTAAGAAAAAAATACAACAATCAAAAGGTGAACCTCCAAGATACGACCGCACTTGCTTGCACCTTTCTGATGACATGATCAAACAAAAACTACAAGAAAAAAAGCCTTTTGTTTGGCGTTTAGCTATAAACCATGATGCCATAACAGAAATAAACACGCTCGACCGCGGAATAATGAAATTCGAACTCAAAAACTTTACCGATTTTGCCATCACTAGATCCGACGGAAGCTTTACATTTCTTTTCACAAATGCCGTTGATGATTGGCTTATGAAAGTTTCACATGTGATTCGAGGCGATGATCATTTATCCAACACAGCTATGCAAGCAGCTATTTACGAAGCTTTTGCCACATCTATGCCAATTTTTTGGCACTTACCAATGATCTGCAATGAAGAAGGTAAAATTTTATCCAAACGTGATTTTGGTTCATCTCTTGACGATTTAATAAAAGAAGGTTTTTTACCTCAAACAATTCTCAATTATCTAGCCGCAATTGGCACCTCGCTAAATCCTGAAGTGCAAAGCCTTGATGAACTTGTTTCAAATTATAATTTTGAACATATTCATGCATCAGGCGCAATCAAATACAATGTAGAAAAGTTAAAATGGTACAACCACAAATGGATAAATCTGCTTGATGAAAATCTTCTATTTTCTTACGCAAAACCATTTATTAATCTACAATTTCCTGAAAGTAACGCTTTGAGCGATGACAAACTTCTCTATCTTGTAAACAAAGTAAAAAACGACGCACAAACACTCAAAGAAATAGCTAACTTTTTATCCTTTTACTTTGAACAGCCAAAGGTATCTAAAGAAGAGCTCGAAAATTTCTTAGGACAAGAAAAATTAAAATCAGTTTTTGAAGTAATCATTTTATCGTTAAGCAAAACTGACAAAATAGACTTTTTAATCGAACAATTAAAACATCACGCAACTGAGCAAAATTTAAAAATAAAAGAAATTTTTGGAAGCGTACGTTATATGCTTACAGGGAAATTCCATGGCTTAGGCATGCATGACTTACTAAACATTTTAGAATGGGATGAGATTAAAAATAGAATAGACGCAGCGCTTAAAATATTAAATATTTAAATCTATAGCGGTTGCTATAGCAAGCAACCCTTTTTTAATTAAGCCAATATCCGGACTCATACTCTCCACAGAAGCTAACTCTGCTTTAACATCTTTGTCTTTAGGATGGTTATTATCTTGCGGTTCTATTCTATTAAAATATAAATGCGCACATAAAAAACTATACTTAATGGCCGCCAAAATATACGCCCTCATCTCTTGATTTTTTCTTAATTCAATCACTATCTCATCTTGGTTAAATACAATAGGCTTACCTTTTACAAGAGCTAAAGAACATAAGAAAGAATTTGTTTCAAAATCTTTATACAAAATATGAGAAAACTCATGAAAAATAATATATTTAAAAATTTTATAACTTGATCCTTTTTTTTGCTTGCAAATTACCATCTCTTTTAGATCTTCTATGTGAAAACCAGCAAAAGTATCCTTCAACTCATTTTGTAGATAAAAATTAATATCTTCTACCTTAAACCCCATCGCAATAGCAGCATCTTTGATAAATGCGCCTTCGGTTGGATAATCTTTAAGCTCGATCTTTTTTATATTCTTATTCCTTTTGTTAATATCTTTATCATAAGGTTTTTGAAAACTATGCCAATATTCGATCGCTTTCATTAGCTCTTCTTTTGTAACACTCCATGATTTAAACAATCGCTGCAAAATCTCTTTTTCCTGGTTATAAAATTTCAATTCCCAAAAATCATATAATTCTTTGTTATCTTTTGCTTTACCATTTTTTAAAATTATAGAATTTTTAGGTGCAATTTTTTGTCCCAAATTTTCTTTAATTAAATCGCTAAAAGCATCCGTACCAGGAATATAAGATAATTCTGATTTCGATGATTCTTTAGAAGCAGCAGTTTGCTGCAAATCTGTTGCATCTTGGGAAAAGATGAAAGAAAAATAAAAAAGAGGTAAAACGACAAAAAGTTTGAAAATCTTAGTCATTAGAAATCCCCACGAATATTAATAATAAACTTAACTTTAGCTTTCATGAAAAAGAAACAATTTTCAAGTGGGTATTGAAGCCTTTTTAGCTATTTCACAACTGAAAATAAAGCCCCTTAAAATAGCCAAAAACTCTAATAAAAATTAATAGCAACCTTTAAAAAGAATGCAAATAGAAAAGATTGCAGTTTACCTTCGATTTGGCAACGGTTTGGAAGTGATTTAAACTCTAAAATAATTCCCTAAATATTAAAATCTAAGAATGTCGCCACCGCTAACAATCCTTTTTTAACTAATCCAAAATCTGGACTCATGCTTTCCACATAAGCTAATTCCTTTTGTACTTCTTCATTTTTAGGATAACACTCACCTTGAAGTTCTTCTCTATTAAGATATAAATGGGTATATAAAAAGCTATATTTAATAGCAGCTAAAATATATGCTCGCATTTCTTGGTTTTTCCTAAGTTCATTAACTATCGGATCTTGCCCATTGAGATCTTTGAGTGATTTTCCTTTTACAGAAGCTAAGGAACACAAAAAGGAAAGAGTTTCGAGATCTTTATACAAAATGTGAACAAACTCATGGAAAATAACATATTTAAAAATTTTTTTACTCGTCTCTTTCGACATTTTGCAAATTGTAAGTTCGATTAAATTTTCTATTCGAGCGCCTTCAAAAATGCATCGCAAATCGTTCCGTAGATAAAAATCAATATCTTCTACTTTAAATCCCATATCTGTGACCACATCTGTGATAATTGCAAATTCGACAGGATAACTTTTTAAGTCAATTCTTTTTAAATTTTTATCGTTTTTATTACCATTTTTTTCTATAAATTTTTGATTAAAATGCCAATCACATATTGCTGAAAATAAATCATCTTTAGTTACAGACCATGATTTAAACAATCGCTGTAAAATCTCTTTTTCTTGATTATAAAATTTCAATTCCCAAAAACCGTACAACTCTTTGTTGTCCTTTGCTTTACCCGAAGTAAGCGTTATTGGCTGCTTTGAAGTGACGTCTTCTCTTCCCAAAGATTCTTTAACTAAATCGCTTAAAGCATACGATCCTGGAATATAACCAAATTCTAAAAGCGAAGGAGCTTTAGAAAAAATAAAAGAAAAATAAAAAGATGAAAAAACTAAAAATTTAAAAACCTTAACCATTAAAAATCTCCTCTAATTTAAAAAAATCGCTTTTAAAAAACTCAAACTACTTACAATTTACCTTCGATTTGACAACGGTTTGGGAGTGCTTTGAATTCCCAAATTATCCCCTCTTTTTGCAAAAGTTGCATTAAATAAACAAACTCTTGCTCATAGTCGGGTGCAACAAAGAATTCCATAAGATTGTTAGGCGCATCCAAAGTCCGGTCAAAAACCCAGTTATTCTCGCTGCGACAAGTTCCCGTAACCATCCAAATTTTATCTCGAGTTGCGGTGGCCTGATAATATTTGCAGAACATAATATTTATTAATCCTTAACCAAATAAAAAAGGCCTAAAATTTAGGCCTTTTAATTGAAAATTTACTTATTTTTATTTTGCCATTGCTCGCAATTTTGCAATTCGTTTTTCCATTGGGGGATGTGTTGAAAATAATGCGATCAAACCTGAAGCAGAAAATGGATAAACTATGAACAAACTAGCAACGCTTGCTTGCGCTGTTGATTCTGGTTCTAAGTGCTGATTTTGCGCACTAAAATGAAGCCTTTCAAGAGCTGATGCAAGAGCAAGCGGATCTTTACAAGCTTCGGCGCCGGTTTCATCAGCCAAATATTCGCGGGATCTTGAAATAGCAAGCTGAATGAGCATCGCTGCTAGCGGCATAATAATCGCTGCAACTAAAGCTCCTAAAACTCCGCCATTTGATTTTTCTCTATCAGAAGACCCACCAAATATTGCTGCCCATTTGACCATGTTTGCAAGAAAACCAATTGCAGTTGCGATCGTTGCTGCGATAGTTGCTACTAAAATATCACGATTTTTTATATGAGAAAGCTCATGAGCAAGAACACCGCGAAGTTCGTGAACATCTAAAATATCCAAAATTCCCTGAGTAACTGCGACGGATCCGTGCTTAGGATTTCGTCCGGTAGCAAAAGCATTCGCCATAGATGTTGGAAGATACCAAAGCTTTGGCATTGGAATATGCATTTCCATTGATAATTCATGAATCATATCGTAAATGTGGGAATATTGTTCCTCATCTAGCTTTTGCGCGCCATACATGCTCAAAACAAGTTTGTCAGAGAAAAAGTAGGTCAAGAAATTCATAAGAAGTGATAGAATTAATGCAAAGTAAATTCCGTTTGTTCCACCAACCCAAAAGCCAAACAATACTAAGACACTGCTTAAAGATGTAAGCAAAATAACTGTTTTAAATTGATTCCAAAACATTTAAGCTCCTTTTGATTTAAAAATTATAGAAATGAACTAATAAATTAGGACTCTTAATTTCGATTTTTATACTATCATGAATATATTGATTTTATTCATTATAGTCAATTTCCCACTCGTCTTCTTCACTCAAATTGCTATCTGAATTTTTGATTCCCTGCTTTTTATTAATTTCTTGATTTAAATCGCCAGAAAATTCTTTTTTATGCTTCTCTTCTTCCACCGTTGTCGACTTCAAAGCGCTCCTTTTTTTAATAGCTTGAAGTTCACTTACCTGATTTTTTATCTGTTTTTTATAATCAAAATTTTCTTGTTCAAGTTGATTTTGAGTATCCACAAACAGCTTATTCATTTCTTCTTGTAGCTTTTGTATCTTTTTTTGCAACTTTAAAATCATCTCCACGCCAGAAATATTTATTTTCAGTTTATGTGTAAGATAGATTATCTCTTCAAGTTTATCGATATCCTCTTCTGAAAAAAGACGGGTATTGCCGGTCGACCTCTTTGGTATAATCAAACCCTCTTTTTCGTAAAGTCGGATTGTTTGCTGATGCACAGAAAACATTCTCGAAACCACCGAGATCGAAAAATATCCTTTTTTTCTTTTCATTAAAAAATCTCTCCTTATTTTTTCAAAACAACAAGAAATGCTTCCTGAGGAAGTTCAACATTTCCTACTTGTTTCATCTTCTTCTTACCCTCTTTTTGCTTCTCAAGTAATTTACGTTTTCTTGTTATATCACCACCGTAACATTTTGCGATAACATTTTTTCGCATAGCTGTTACAGTTTCTCTTGCAATAATTTTTGCACCGATTGCAGCTTGAATTGCAACTTCGAACATATGACGCGGAATAACTTGGCGCAATTTTTCGACCAATTCTTTTCCAAGTCTGTATGCTTTCTCTTCGTGAACAATAACAGAAAGAGCATCCACCGGTTTACCATTTAACATGATATTCATCTTTACAAGCTCAGCTGGTTGATAAGTTAAATTGTCATAATCAAAACTAGCATAACCAGCACTGTAAGATTTCAACTTATCGTAAAAATCCGTGATGATCTCATTTAATGGAAGCACATATTTCAAAATAACCCTATCTTCATCTAGATAAGTCATATCTTTTTGAATGCCACGTCGCTCTTCGCAAAGTTGTAGTAAGCTACCCAAATATTCTTTTGGTGTAATAATCGTAGCATCTACTACAGGTTCATAAATTTCATCTATTTTTGTAGTTTCAGGAAAGTTTGCTGGATTATCGATAACCATCTCTTCTTCACTTGTCAATCGAATACGATACGGAACGGTTGGGGAAGTGGTAATAATTAAAATATTATATTCTTGCTCCAAGCGCTGCTTGAAAACATCCATATGAAGCAAACCAAGAAATCCGCATCGGAAACCGATTCCAAGAGCCACTGAACTTTCTTTTTCGACATGTACACTTGCATCGTTTAAAGTTAATTTTTCAATCGCATCACGCAGATTTTCATAATCTGAAGCTTCTATTGGATAAAGCCCAGCATAAACCATCGGTTTTGCAGGTTTAAAACCAGGAAGAGGTTTTACAGGATGTTTTTTTAAATAAATTGTATCACCAACTCGCGCCTCTTTGACCGTTTTCATACCTGCTATCAAAAATCCCACTTGCCCTGTGTAAAGCGCACCGGTTGGGGTTAACTCTGGATACATCAAACCAATATCCAAAACTTCATATTCCTGATCTGTATTTGCAGATACAATGAAATCGCCTTTTTCCAAAGAACCATCAATAACTTCTATCAAACAAACAACACCACGATATTCATCAAACCATGAATCAAAAATCAATGCTTTTAATGTTTTATTTTCATCACCTTTTGGCGGAGCAATTCGCTCGATGATGGCAGGAAGGAGTTTATCCATTCCAAAACCAGTTTTTGCAGATGTCAAAATTAATTCTTCTTCATGTACATCAAACGCTTTCTCCATTTGTTTTGCAACTCTTTTTGGATCTGCATTTGTCATATCTACTTTATTAATAACAGGAATGATTGTCAGATCTTGATCAAAAGCTAAAAAGAAATTTGCCATCGTTTGCGCTTGAATTCCCTGCGCAGCATCAACAAGTAGCAATGCTCCTTGACAAGCATAAAGGGATCTTGAAACTTCGTAACTAAAATCAACGTGACCGGGAGTATCAATCAAATTTAAAAGATATTTTATACCCTTATGTTCATAAAAAAGAGATGCTGTTTGAGCTTTAACGGTAATTCCGCGCTCTCGCTCAACTTGCAGTTTATCCAAAAATTGTTCCTGCTTTTGTCTATTTGAGATCGTTCCAGTAATTTCGAGCAATCGATCTGCAAGAGTCGATTTTCCATGATCAATATGAGCAATAATGGAAAAGTTTCTAATTTGATCCGGTTTGAATTCTTTTAAATTTATATCTTTTATATCCATAAATCTTTTCTAGCTTTAAACGGCCTGGAAATTTACTAAAAATTACATTTTTTGCGGTTTACTCAAACCGAGCAAATCGAGACAGAATGATAAATTCTCTCGAACCAAATAAATAATCATCAATCGACATTTTGTTAAATTTTCTTTTTCAGAGTCGATGATTCGATTATTTGCATAATAATTGTGGAAAAGTTTAGAAAGTTCAAAAACATAGTATGCAAGCATATGTGTTCCGTAAGTTCTTCGGATACCGCTCAAAATTGATTCCAAAGCTATTAACTTTTTGAGAATAACAATTTCTTCTTTTCCAAGAGCATCATAAATTTGCTCATCAATGTCATCTACATTTTTTAGAGTATCCAAAAATGCCGCATAAGGCATAAGCTCTTTTGCTTTTTCAAGCACGCTTCCGCAGCGAACATACGCATACTGAATATAATAAACAGGATTTTCGTCAGTTTTCTTGAGCGCAACTTCTAGGTCAAATTCCAAATGCGCATCCGCTTTTCGATTTAGATAGAAGAATCTTGCAACATCTTTACCAACTAAATCTATAATGTCACGCAAAGTTGTAAAAACTCCTGAACGCTTGGACATTCGAAGCGCTTCACCACCCTTTTTAATACTCACAAGCTGATTCAAAATAACATCCAAACTTTCTGCTGGGTATCCGAGAGCTTCCATGGTAGCTTTTAGACGCTTTACATATCCGTGATGATCTTGCCCCCAAACATTTATAAGCTTTGTAAATCCCCGATCAAATTTGTTTTTGTGATAAGCAATATCCGCAGCTATGTAGGTCGGAGTATCATCATGTTTTTGAATTACTCGGTCTTTGTCATCGCCAAATTGTGATGATTTAAACCAAATTGCACCTTCAGATTCATATGCAAGTTCTTTATCAAAAAGAAGTTTCATCGCAGATTTTACAGACCCATCTTCATGCAATGTTTTTTCAGAAAACCATGTGTCATAAATAATACCGTAATCTGACAAATCTTTTTTGATATTTTTTAGTAAATGGTGAATTGCATAATTTTCAAAAAATACAGGTGGTTTTTCTAAAATAGATTTGCCATTTTCAGCTATACATTCTTTTGCCAAATCTATTAAATATTCTCCGGCGTAACCATCTTCCGGCAACATGCTTTCCATCCCAAGCTCTTGCTCGCAGCGAATCTTTAAGCAATTGCCCAATTTTCGTACCTGATTACCCGCGTCGTTAATGTAATATTCTTTTTCAACATCATCGCCCAAGAATTTTAGAACGCTACCCAAAACATCCCCAATGATTCCACCGCGACCACCTCCCAAATGAAGCGGCCCGGTTGGGTTTGCACTGACAAACTCGACTAAAACTTTTTCTTTTTTTAAATTTTGAGGCTTAAAACATTTTTCTTTGAATTCTAAAAGATTTTTTGATAACCCTCTCCAAACTGAATGATCAAAAGTGAGGTTCAAAAATCCAGGACCCGCTATCTCTGCAAGTACTACGATTTTTTTCAAATTCGCATCTTGCAAAATAGCTTCTTTGATATCAAGTGCAATTTCTCTAGGACTTCTTTTAAGTTCATTTGCAAGTATCATCGCTATATTGCAGCTAAGATCACCAAATGAGGGGTCTTTATCAATATTTAAACCGAGCTCTAAACTTTTATCCAAATTAGCTAAAAAGCTGCTTGAAAGTGCAAATTTATTTTTGACTAAATCAACAATTTGCAGACGAATTTTACTGATAAGATTCATGGAAAAAGCCTCTTAAAAGAATTTACAATGCGCAAAAAACCACACCAAAATTTAAACAATTAGATGCTATTATAACAACTTTCGTTGTATTTTAAAAGCTGCCAAAAAAGCTTTTTATATCCTCTTTTAGCCCCATTTTATCTTTTTTAATTTTAACTTTTAAAAATTAACCCTAAATTTATTGATTTTTAGACTCTTAGCTGTTTTACTGTATTTTGTTTTTATTTAAAAAAGGAAATTATATGAAATTAAAAATAGTTATTCTCTCTGTTTCAATCATTACATCATTATCGGCACAAAATCCATCCTTCAAAGAACTTACAGATAAAATGGTTCTTCCCGAATATTATACAAGATTAGAAAAATTGCTCGAGGGAAAAGTAATACACCAAACAATTCATTATTCAGATTGCGCAATCGAAAACAGCCCTTCGACAGTAGCTTATGTAAAAGAAAAAATGCAAAAATCACAGGTCCTAGAATCTGATGCACAAAATATGGAAATAGCAATCGCAGCAGCACTAGAAAAAGATAAACAAATCAATGATAATGGAATCTTTGCAGAATTCGGTGTCGGCGCTGGAAAATCTGCGAATTTTATAGCACAAAGAATCGGAAATAAAATTTTATATGGTTTTGATTGGTACAAAGGATTACCAGAAGATTGGAGAGCACCAAACTTTGTAAAAGGCACATTCGCTATAAAACAAGACGTTAGCATCCCACCATTTCCTCTAGAAAAAAATATAGAACTTGTTATCGGCAGATTCAAAGAAACGCTTCCAATATTTGCAACAAGTAAAAATGCACCATTTCTTTTCATACATATCGATTGCGATCTTTACTCATCCACAAAAGAGATTTTTGATAACATAAAAAATCATGTAATACCTGGAACAATTATCGTCTTCGATGAATATTTCAACTACGACGGGTGGCAAGAACATGAATTCAAAGCATTCCAAGAATTTATAAAAGAAAATGGTTTTACTTATGAATATCTTTGTTATAACAAGCTACATCAACAAGTAACTGTAAAAATCACATCTATAAAATAAGAGTAAAAAATGTTAAAAAAACTATTTTATATTTTAATACTATCATTAACTTTCATTCTTACTAATAGCAAATGCGATAATGTAGAACCGTGGACATGGACAGATAAAAACGGAGCAGAAATCTCTTTTCGCATGGGAATGGAAAAAGATTTATCATCTGCAGAAAATCTTTTCGCACAATCACTATCATGGTGGATAAAAAATGCTTTTTTGAATGTTTTCAATGAAGAGGCAAAAAAGCACTTTGCACAAACACACCTAATCTGCGCAAATAAAAATGAAACTTTAGTTGGTTTCGTACTTTTCGATAAAATGAATAACAAAAATGAAATTTATCTAGATTTCTTTGGCGTCGACCAATCTTGCAGAGGCTCCGGACTAGGAAAGGAACTTATCAAATCAATCTGTAAAATTTATCCACAAGCAAAAAAGATAACACTCGATTCTCATACATCAAATCCCACCATAAAATTTTATAAACATTTAGGTTTTACAACGCGAAACGAAGTTATCAAAAAAGATTCGCTTGCAAAATACAACATAAGTTTGGAAATTTTGGTCGAAAAATTATAAATCTTTCTTTTTTGTCACCACAAAAAATCGCCACGAAAAAAATAAACAATCTGCTATAGTCCAAACAAAATAGGCGGCATATCCACCCCAAAGTCCAAAATGCATCTTTATACCCAAAAAATATGCAGTCGGCAAAAATAGAACAAAACTGGAAAAAAGTCCTTCAAAAACAATAAATCGCGTATCTTTTATACCGGTCAAGATACCTCTCAACACAAGATAAACAGTACTAAAAATATTGGTACCTGCGACAAACCAAAGGGTTCGTGCCGTTAACGCTTGAACGTGCAAATCTTTTGGACTAAATAAATAAGCAACATATGAAGGAAAACAAAGCAACATCAAACTAAAAAAGGATGAAAAAATTAAAGCTATTAAACTAATTTTGTAAGTAAGAGGTTTAATCAAATCAAGTCGATCTTCACCTGCAAATTTACTTGCCATTGTCACAGCGGCAATCAAAAATCCCATTGGCGGCAAACTTATAATTATCAAAATATTAAAAATGATATTAAAAGAAGCAAAAGATACAGCGTCCAAATGTTGAAAAATTTTGATAAAAAACATAAAGGCAAGCATCAAAAGACCTGCGTAAGCACCAATTTCAACAACGAGCTTTATATACTCTTTGCGCAAATCTGACGATATGGAAACAAAATTTGTATATTTTTTTGTAAGTTTTTTTCTAAACAAAAATATAAAACAAAACACGGCGCCCAAAACATAGGACAAAAATGATGCAAGGGCAGCTCCAAATACTCCTAATTTAAAATTAAAATAACCCCCAAATCCCATAATAAATAAATAATTAAGAATAATATCAACCACCACAACAACAAGCGTCAAATGCAGAGGATTTATAGAATCTTTTAAACCTCGAAAAAAACCAGTGATCGCAAAAAAAATAAGTACAAACGGAGCGCCAAGTAACGATGCAAATAAAAAATTATCACCAACAGCGCGCAACTGCTGATTACCTATCAAATAAAAAGGATCTATTTTTGAAAAATTTAATTTTATGAAAAAAGCATAAATTATTACAATGCCCCCAACCAAAATTGCTGAAATCAGACTTAAAAATAAAACTCCCGCTATATTTTTCTCATTTTTTGCACCCAGATATTTTGCCGTCAAAACATTTGTACCAGTTCTGATCCCTTCCAAAAAGTTATAAATCGCAAAACAACTATTATTAGAAATCGAAACCGCCGATATCGCAAGAGCACCAAATTGTCCAATAAAAAGCTGCCCGATTAAAGCAACAAAAACAATAACCGCCTGCGAAACGATCGCAGGAACTGCAAGAAAAATAATCTCTTTAAATGTAAATTCCCCGTTCATACCACCCCCTTTTTTTGGTATTTAAGTAATTTAATAATGCCATATTCAAATTCAAATACGCTAGAGTCTGTAATTTTCTTATGAAAAATATGGCTACAAACTGCGAACCAGCTTACTTATGCACAAAATAAAATAACTATTAAAAGCCTCATATCAATCCAATCCAGCAATTATTGACAAACAAAATTTTTGCTAAAAATAAGAAAGTTGTTATAGTAATAAAATGTTTTTTGTAGTTTTGAGATAACTACAAAATATGTTTAATCTAAAGCAAAAAACAGGTTTCATTATGAAAAATCTAAAGCGTTCGCAGATACAAACAACAAGTTTAACAATTTTTGCAATGTTATTCGGTGCCGGTAATTTAATTTTCCCTCTAAGACTTGGAATCGCCAGTGGATCCAAATCTATTTATAGCTTTTTAGGATTCGCATTAACCGGAATTTTATTACCTGTTTTAGGAATTTTAGCCATCGTATCCTTCAGTGGAAATTATAAAGATTTCTTCGGAAGACTCGGTAAAATCCCAGGATTTTTACTTACATTATTTTGTATGTTAATAATCGGACCGTTTGTAGTCATGCCTCGAATAATCACTCTTTCCTACGAAATGCTTCAACCATTTTTACCAAAAATGTCGATTTTACCATTTTCGATAATTTTCTTAACATTAGCATTTTTTGCAGCCTGCAGACCGGGTCAACTATTAACTGTTATCGGCAAAGTATTAAGTCCACTCAAAGTTGCAAGTTTATCGCTAATTTTGCTGATCGGAATATTCACCGGAGTTGCAGCACAACATATTGATATTTCTTCCTTTCAACTTTTCACAACGGGATTTTTAACTGGATATCAAACTTTAGATCTTTTGGGCGCAATTTTCTTTGGTTCGATCATTGTAAACCTATTAACAAACTATGCTTCACAAGACAAACAAATCCCAATAGCAGAAGCTGTAAAAATCGCGGGAATAAGCGGATTATTTGGCGGTTTACTTTTAGGTTTGATTTATGCTGGAATGTTTAGCCTCGGCGCACACCACGGACAAGGTTTTGCATCCTTAAATGAAGGTGAAATATTTAGCGCAATTTCATTCAGCGTACTTGGAACATACGGAGCTGCATTGATAGGTTTAACAGTATTTCTTGCATGTTTCACAACAGCAGTATCACTATCTGCTGTTGTTACAGATTTTACAAAAAATTCAATTTTTCGTGCTAAAATTTCATTTGTCTCTGCGCTTTTAATTGTTTTAACAATCACAGGAATAATTTCACAAATCGGACTAGCTGGAATAATCAAATATTCATTCCCTGTCATAACAACTATGTACCCTCTTTTCGTTGTCATAACATTTTGCAATATCGCAAACAAACTTTGGGGATTTAAATATATCAAAATTCCGGTAGCAATCACCGCCATAGGAATGTTAATAAACATTTTTTTATCTAAATAAAAATTTATAAAACAATAAAAAAGGCCGCAGTTTAAAAGCTGCGGCCTTTTTTATTGAAAAAATAATTTAATCTAATTTACGATATTGTTCCGCTGTCCATTTTGGAGAATTAATCACAGCAGCAACAAGCTTTTGTGCTTCTACAAAATATTCTTGATTTTTCTCAAAAAAGAAAAGATCGCCTGATTTGATGTTGAAAAATTGATTTTTATAAAATATTTTTGCTTCACCACTTAGAACATAATAAATTTGATCACATCCAGAATTTAAAACTTTACCACTCTCCGGATATCGACCATCGATTTCTGCACGACAAAAACTAAGATTATTAGACGGCATTACATATTCATGAACAATGCAGTTTGAAGAATTTTCAATTTTGATAGCATCCGCAACTAAAATTAACATTCAACTTCCTAAAACAAATTTGATCCCATAATTTATTATTCCACTTTTTCCGCATTCATAAACTTTGCGAAAACAACTTTTAACTCTCATTCCAATTTTCAAAATATCAAATGATACATCAACAATTTGTCCTAAAATCCTAACGCCCTCATCAAGTTCGACTAATGCTATTATTATTGGAACCTGATTAGTAAACATCAATGTCGCAACATAACTTTGAGTCAAAGCTATTATCTTTCCGCGTCCGCTTAAAACGATTTTTGAAAAGGATTCACATCCACAACTGCATTTATAACTTTTTGGAAAATAAATTTTGCCACACGCTGTACATTTTGCAGCTTCTAAAAAATAGTTATTGTTATATTTTCGCCATCGGATAATTGGACTATTCAAATAAAACATATCAATCTTCTTTTTTCAAAATGTGAACAACAACAGAAGCTCCACAACCACCCATATTATGTGTCAAACCAACTCGTGCATCTTTTACCTGATTTTTATCACACTCACCTCGAAGTTGTTTTGTGATTTCGACAACTTGCGAAACCCCGGTTGCACCTACTGGATGGCCTTTTGCTTTCAACCCGCCAGATGGATTTACAGCTAAACCAAAATTGGAATCAAAATAAGTTTTACCTTCTTCTGTAGCTTTTCCAGCTTCACCCTTTGCAAAAAATCCCAAATCTTCGAGAGCAATAATTTCTAAAATCGAAAACGCATCATGAAGTTCTACAACATTTATATCTTTAGGATTTAAATCTGCAGATTTGCAAGCTTGATCTGCAGCAAGTCGTGTTGCTTTCATCGAAGTTAAATTTTCTCTGTTTTGCAAACTTAAACTATCAACAGCCATACCACTTGCAACTATATTTACTAATTTTTTATTAATTTTTTTTGCAAAACTGTCGCTGCACAAAATTACCGTTGCAGCTCCATCTGAAACAGGTGAACAATCTAAAACGGTAAAAGGATCCGAAATAATAGGCGAATTTAAAACATCATCTAAATTTATTTCCCGCTTAAAATGAGCATTTGGATTTAACGAGCCATGTTTATGATTTTTGATACTTACTGACGCTAATTGCTTACGCGTCAAACCGTATTTTGAAATATAATTTTGTGCAACTAATGCGTTTAATGCAGGAAATGTTGCTCCGCCAAAAGTTTCAAGTTCTTCCGATGCCGCCGACATCAAAGCTGTAGTAACTTCTTCACTTGTTACATCTGTCATTTTTTCTACACCGCTTACCATGACAACTTCTGCCATACCTGACAAAATAGCCATAACCCCATTTCGAATTGCTACACCACCAGAAGCGCATGCACTTTCAACACTGTATGCAGGAATATTCAAATTAAACATTTCAGCTGCAATCACACCAAGATGAACTTGTCCTGAAAAAATAGCACTATTCATATTACCAACAAAAATAGAATCAATTTGCTCTGGTGATATTCCGGCATCTTTTAAAGCTTGAAATTGTGAAATCGTAAGCAAATCCGAAATGCTTTTATCCCAATGCTCCCCGAATTTAGTACATCCTATTCCAAGAACTCCAATTTTCATTGCAAATCAATTCCATTTTAAAATTGTTGAATAATCTATGTACTCTTTTTGATCTATAAAATTTTGAACAGTTTTTGATTTATTTTGTTTCTTAGAAAGATTAGACGTTGTCGTCAAAATCATTGCATCACACCCACTTCCACTACCATAACTAACAACTAAAATCTTTTGATTTTCTTTTGCTTGATCTAAAACGGCTGAAACACCAATCATCGTTGTAGCGCTATAACAGTTTCCAAAATGAGGAGCAACCAAACCTAGTTCAATTTGTTTTTTTACAAAACCTAATTTTTTTGCAATTGAATATGGAAATGCACCATTAGGCTGATGAAAAACTACATGATCAAAATCCGCAGGCACCATTTTGGCATCTTGCAAAATTTTGTCCACAGTTTGAGTAATATGGAAAAAGTAAGAAGGCTCACCGGTAAATCGACCCAAATATTCTGGGTGATCTTCTCCATGCCTTCGCCAAAAATCGGGAGTGTTTGTGCTAAATGAAACTATTTTGTCAATCGATGCCACAATCTCATTTTCATTCGATCCCAAAATCCATGTAACGCTACCAGCTCCCGCACAATATTCTAAAATATCTCCATTTTTTGATTGAGCTTTGTCTGCTCCTATGACAAGTGCGTACTCCACATATTTTGAAGCAACAAGTCCAAGCGATGCATAAACTGCCGCTGTTGTAGACTTACAAGCAAACTGAAAATCTGCTGCTGTGTAAAAATTTGTTAAATTTAAAGCATTACCAACGATCGTTGCTGTCGGCTTCACTGCATAAGGATGACTTTCACTTCCAACATAAACAGATCCTATTTTTGATTTATCAATTTCTGCCATAATAAGTGCTTGCTGTGATGACTGCACAGACATCGTTGCAGAATCTTCATCTTTAGCCGCAACAGACTTTTCGTTTATTAATAAACTAGATTTAATTTTATTTGGATCTTGCTTGTAATATGCAGCAATCTCTTCGACTTTGATTCTAAACTTTGGAAGATAAACCCCAAATCCAACAATCCCTACAGGCATTTATTTTCCCTCTTTCAAGATAGCAAGAATCTCTTTTGCCCTGACAATTGAAATATTTTTTTCTTCTACCATTCTTGACGCTATCAAATCTACATGACCATTTGATGCCCCAGCATTGATCGCAACTTTTTTAGCATGAAGTTTCATATGCCCAGCTTGAATACCTTCACAAACTAGAGCTCGAAGTGCGGCAAAATTTTGAGCAAGCCCAACAGAAGCTATAACTCCTGAAAGCTCTTGTGCCGACCTCACATCCAAAATTTTTAAACAAATTTTAGATATTTTATTTGCCTGTGTACTTCCGCCGATGATTCCAACAGGAAGAGGAAGTTTTATTTCACCAACCAAATCACCATTTTCATTTTTATAATATTTTGTAAGAGGTTGATAGTTATTTTCCAAAGCTGCAAAGCTATGAGCACCTGCCTCAATAGCCCTGAAATCATTTCCCGTTGCGATCGCAACAGCATCAACTCCATTCATAATTCCCTTGTTGTGTGTTGCACAGCGATAAAAATCTGCCTTTGCAAAAGCATAAGCATCCAAAATATTTTCAATTACTTCTTCACCCAAATCTTCTTTGCTCCAAGTAGCTTTTGCTTCTGCAATTCTATAAGTTGCCAAGTTGGAAACAATTCTAAGTAATTTTGTACCACCGCTAAGTGATTCTAATTTTTCAGCAACAGCCTCAAGCATGGTATCAACAATATTTGCACCCATCGCATCTTTAACATTAATCAAAAGGTGAACAATCATCATTTTACCGCGCTCGGTATCAAGCTCTCGAATTTGCAAATCAACAACTCCACCCCCAACTTCAACCAAAATAGGATCCTGCAAATTGGCAAGATCAATTAAATACTGCTTATTTTTATCAATTACGTTTTTAGCTTTTTGAAAATCAGGAATTTTTGTCAACTGAATTTGACCGATCATTATAGGTTCAGAAGCACTAGAAATAAAACCACCAAGAAATCGCGCAAGTTTTGCAGCATTTGAAGCAGCAGCTATCACACTCGACTCTTCGGTAACCATCGGAATAAGATAATCTTTTTGATTTATTAAAAAATTTGTTGCTATACCAAGTGGCATAGGAAATACGGATATAACATTTTCAGCAAGTCTACTAACAACAGAAAAATCTAACGATAAATTTCTTAAAAGCAACAGCTCGTCATTTGTTAAATTAGCAAAATCTCGAATCAGATCTAGTCGTTCTTGCTGATTTTTTTTATAAAACTCACCAATTCTACTACTTTTTCTCATAAAATTTTTATATCCAAAGGAATAAGTTTGTTAACCCGCCAATTTTCTAAAATTTTATCTGCAATTTGTTTATCAAAAGTGACCGCAATCGCGCAATCACCACCGCCAGCTCCACTAAATTTTCCAGCAGCATTATCAAAAGTTGATAAATCTATCGCCTTTTTCAGAGCCTTAGTTTCAAGGCCGCTACCACTTGCATCCCCTAGGTCACTTAATAGCTTTGCATTTTCTTTTATCAAGTCTATAACTAGCTGCTGATTATTCGCTTCCAAAGCTTGAATTAAGTCAAAAGTTACTTTTTTAATTTCCTTAACAAATTTAAAGTATAAATCTTTTTTTTCTTTTTTAAATTTATTTATTTTTTCAACAATTAGCGCAGTTGACGCAGATTGTCCACAAAAACACGCATTCACAGTCATAGAGGGCGGCAATGTAATAGATTTAATAAACAAAGATGGCCAAGGTTTTTCAAATAGAAATTCGATATTTTTTTGCTCCAAAGCCAATTTTAGAAAACGCTCATCAACTTTTCCATAAATTATAGATTTACCAAAAACTGATGTCGCTACATCATATCCGGAACCAATCTTTCCTTGCGCCTGAAAATGTGAAATCGCTGCAATTTTATAAATAGCTTTCAAGTTTTTTTGAGAAACAATATTTTGGTTATGAATTTTTAAAATAGCTTTTACTACTGCAACACAAACTGCTGCGGAACTGCCAAGACCAACCTTCTGACCGCCAATTAAAGTTTCGCCGCTTGAGATCGCAAGTGAAAAACTATTTATATTTATATTTTTTGATAATAAAAATTTTAAACTGTTTTCTATACTCAAACGAGCAAAACCCATTTTTGAAATCTGTTCTGTAGAAATATTATCTAAAAATAAAAGCTTTTTGGCTTTACAATCGAAAGTTGCTTGCAGCGAATTAATATTAATTTGTGGAAAATTTAAAAGTATGAACTTCTTATTTTGTGAAATCTCTGCATAAACATACTTATTTATAGCTAGCGAAATGCAGCAGGATTTTGGTTCTAAAACAGCCCATTCTCCACTTAACATTAATTTAGTTGGAACTTTTATTATAATTTTATTCATAACTTATATAAGTTTCGCGCCACTGCCAGCACTGCACACGATAATATTTTGGATAAATTTTAATTCTGATAATTTTTTCTGCAATCTAATCAAATCTTTATCCAAACACAAAATCTTAACTTGCGGTCCAGCATCAATTGTAAAATAAACTTCCAGATTTTCAGCTCGCCATTTACTAATCAACTTCATAAGTTCAACCGTTTGCGAATTCCAATAAACCAAACTTGGTTTAGCCGTTAACATAGTCGCATGCATTTTTAAACAATTTAATTCTGCAGTTTCACCAAGAGCTGTAAAATTTTTATTTTTCAAAGCATTTCTCAAATTTTTCAAATCTTCATCGATAGTTGCAAGCCAAACATTATAAAATGGACTTGTCGCAACTGTATTATTCATCCCATCACGACTTGAAGTATCTTTTTTTTCATTCTGTAAAATAACAACAACAACTTTAAACTCTGGCCAATAATTTTCATCAAAAAGTTGTGTCGCAAAAGAGCTTTCATCAACCCCTGCTTCACCTTTTTCCCACATGACAAAACCACCATAAACTGATCTTGAGGCACTACCTGAACCTTTTCTTGCTAAAATCGAAAGTTCTTTGGGTGATAAATTTAATCCTGCCGCTTTGGTAGCAGCAAGAGCAAGAGCTGCAAAACCGCTCGATGAACTTGCAAGTCCACTTGCTGTTGGAAAATTATTTTCGGAAATGACTTTAGCTTTAAAATTTATTCCTGCACGATTTCGCACCAAATCTAAAAAGAGAGATAATTTGGAATGCTCGCTATCACTTTGAATAGAATCATTTATGACAAAAATATCGTTCGATAAATCCTTATTAAATTCAACGGAAGTTATGGTAAATAATTTATCTAGCGTTACCGAAAGACTACTATTGAACGGAATATTTAAAGTTTTATCTTTTTTGCCCCAATATTTTATCAAAGCAATATTTGCATTTGCTTTTGCACTTGCCTTCATAAATTTTCCCTTATTTTTGTTTTGATAGATTTAAAACCAAAACTTAAAAAAGATTGATCAATTTTATCTTGATCACCTTCGTTTGAAGCTAATGCAACAATACATCCGCCGCAACCGCTTCCTGTAATTTTTGCACCCAAAGCTCCACTGTCTTTTGCAATCGCAATCAACTTTTCTAACTTTGGAGTTGACACGCCAATCTCCACAAGCAACTTATGATTTTCATTCATCAATCTACCAACTTTTTCTAAATCATCATCAGCTAAAGCTTCTCTACCACGCAATATTAAATTTTTTGACCGCTCGAGCAAAAAATTAAATTTTCTCAAATTACTATTTTTCCAAGTCGCAACTTTTGCAACCGCATCTTTTGTATTACCAGATTCACCGCTAAATCCAATCACAATATGCAGAGCATTTTTAATTTTTAAATTTTCAGTCAAAATATTTTCTTTTTTTTCAAACCAAATTGGTTTTCCAAACGTTGAAACTGTATTATCAATGCCTGAAGGATTACCATGAAAGATTTTCTCTCCTTCAAAGCTAAGATCATTTATTTGTTCATCTGTTAAATTGAGACTAAAAAAATTAGAAATCGCTCTTGCGCTTGCAACACAAAAAGCCGCGCTTGCGCCCATACCCGCGGCAGGTATTAATGATGTTTGCACAGAAACATTTAGCTCATTTTTTGCATTAATATTTAGAATTTGTAGATATTTTTGGATTACAGATTTTTGAATTTGCCACACATCATTATTTGGATTATTGTTTTCGTTAGTTGTACTTAATGTTACAAAGCATCCTTGTTCTATGGGGCTTGCAATTGCAGGGGATCCATAAACTACAAAATGTTCATTGAAAATAATAATTTTGCCAAAACCAAATCCGGTTGCAGACATCTTCTTAAAACCTTATTTAAGCTTTTCCGTTGCTAGTCTCATTTTTTCAACCGGCTCTTTCATCTGCTCTGGAGTAAGTGGCTTTTGTGGATAACTTTCAAAGAAGCATTTAAAAGCAAAATACCAAGAATACTTTTCGTCCTTTTTTCGAGGAATATAATGATAATGAACATGAGTAACAGATTGTCCTACTTCTAAACCGTTATTTTGCACAATACGAAATGAATAAACGCCAAAAACGTTTTCCGCTGCTTTGTGTACTTTTTTAATAACTTGGAAAATTCGAAGAGTTTCTTCATCTGTAAGATCCTCAGAGCGTTCGACATGCCTTTTGGGAATGACTAAACAGTGACCTTGAGTAAGTGGCTTATAATTTAAACTTGCGAAAACAAGATCATCTTCATAAATTTTTTGCCATTCCATCCTTTTTGAATTACAGAAGGGACAATGTTCCCTTTGCTTGGCAAAAATTTCTGCAGAGTTTGCACTTTTCTGCACAAAATAAACTGCATAACCAAAAATCGCAGTAAACAATAACAAACCTAAAAATTTCTTATTCTTGAGTACCTTCAACATATGCTTTCCAACCCTTGTTTATAAATAAGCGCCATGCGAAAAAAAGCGTATCACTTATAGTCCAACATAAAAACGCTATAAAACCACCTATAGCGCCCATGCCTAATTTGATTCCAAGGATATAGGAAAGAGGTAAAAAGACAAGATAGCCATTAATTACGGCACTAATCAAAAGAATTTTAGAATCTTTTAGCCCTATTAATGCTCCCCTAAAAACAACATAAATTGAGCAAATCATATTGTTTACCGCTATTATTTTTATCGTTTTAGCCAAAACTGATGCAACGACAGGATCATGTGGACTAAAAACTGAAGCTATAAAGGGAGAAAAAATAAAAATAAATAAGCTTAAGAAAGAAAAGATAACAAAAGATATTGTTGCTAACTTCAAAATCGCATATCTGATAAAGATCTCTTTTTTTGACCCTACCAAATTACCGATAATGATTGAAGCTGCACTTAAAAATCCAACCATTGGATAATATGAAAATGAATAAATCTGGAAAGTAACTTGCTGCACCGCAAGATTTGCCTGTCCCAAAGAGCTAAACATGTAGGCAAAAATTATAAAGGTAAAATTTAGCAACCCAACATAAAACCCCATAGAAAATGATATTTTTGTGTAATCTTTTTGTAAGGATTTAAAAGGTATTTTTAAATTAAAATACTGTTTCGTCGCTTTTTTTTTGATAAGAAAAATGATACTTAAAACTGCACCTATTACATATGCAATTAAGGTAGAAATAACTACGCCTTGTAATCCCAATTTTGGAAAACCGAATTTTCCATATAAAAAAATATATTCTAGAAAAATACTAAAAAAGGATGTTGCACCAGTTACTATAAAAGGAGTAACTGTGTCTTTCAATCCGGCAAAAAATCCTGTTATAACAAACTGAATGATAGCAAAAGGTGCACTAAGCAGATAAATATGTAAAAACTGAGCACCCATATCTTGGACCGATCCACTGCTCATAAATGAAAAATAAATTTTGCTAAAATATCCGGCAGAAAGACAAACTAACCCGCCAATAATTATTGCTGAAAAAAGTCCAATATTTAAAGTTTTTGATACATTATCTTTTTGATTGTTTCCCGCAAAACGAGTTGTAAAAACAGTAGTTCCCGTCCTAAGACCGTCTAAAACATCTGAAATAGGAAGCCAAATGTTACTTGCAATATAAGAAACTGCGATAGCAGTCGTTCCGAGCTGACCCATAAAAAATGAATCCAACACGCCATAAACTATAAGCGTAATTTGAGAAGCTACTGTAGGAAAAGATAATTTTAAGATATTTTTTACACTTAAATCCCGCTTGGGACTAGGTAAATTCATAAAAATCTTTTTTAACCTCTTATAAAAATATTTATGTCCCCACCATGGCATCTTCTAAAATAACCATTTAGGCCAATTCTAAAAGATTTCAATGTCCTTAATTATTATCATGCGCCACATAAAAATTTATGCAAGCATCTAACAAAAAACGGTAGAAAAATCGTGATTACTAATAGATTTTAAATTTTAGCATTTAATCATCACTCATAGCATTATTTTACCGCTTCTAATAAAAAATTATTTCACTTAGAAAATACTTATATTTCCGAGCCAAAATTTTCTGTAAAAAATGCAAATTTCGATAAAAAAAATAATTTCATTTTATTTTCGACTTAGACAGGCATAAAATATACTCATACAACAAAGAATCTCTTGGGGGGATTAAACAAAATCGCAAATTTATTTAGTTAAAAATAAATAGAAAAAGGAAAAAATCATGAGGGCTTTTTTAGTTCAAAAAATTAAGGAAAATTGGAAATCAGGACTTACAGTTTCGCTAGTTTCTCTACCAATGGCAATATCACTTGCGGTTGCATCGGGCACAACACCAATGGCGGGAATAGTAACAGGAGTTTGGGCCGGATTAATAGCAGCAATTTTTGGGGGAAGTAATTATAATATAATTGGGCCAGCAGGATCCTTAGTCGGAATTTTAACCGCTTATGCAATAATATATGGACCACAAGTTCTTCCTACTCTCGCCGTCGTTTCTGGACTTTTTATAATGCTTGCCTACTTTTTTAGAATTGAAAAATATTTAATATTTTTTCCAGCAAGCTCTTTAAATGGTTTAATTTTAGGAATTGCTATCACAATGGGTTTTAACCAATTAAACTATGCTATTGGATTATCTAATCTTCCTAAACATGAAAAATTTTTAGTAAACGTCTGGGAAAGTATTAAACATATACCCCAAGCCTCTCTTTCATCTTTTATTATCTTCGCCATATTTTTAATAGCTTTAATATTGCTTGCAAAATTAATACCAAAAATACCCAGCTCAATAATCATTTTCCCAATAGGCATAATTTTTGGATATCTGACAACCAAAGGTATCATCCCGCTTACGCTACAAACACTTGATACCAAATTTCCTGATATGAAAATTTCACTTTTTATACCCCACTCTTTTGATTTTTCTCCAGCACTTTTGATTCCTGCGTTAACAGTTGCAATAATAGCAATACTCGAAACCATGATTTCCGCACGGCTTGCAGATGGAATAACCAAAACAAAACATAACAAACCCAAAGAAATGCTCGGCTTAGGACTTTCGAATATCGCTTCCGGTATCGCTGGAGGAATACCTGCAACGGCAGTTTTTGTACGAACGGCAGTAAATATAAAAACTGGTTGTACTCATAAAACCGCAGGAGTATTAAATGCAGTTTTTACGGGAGCATTTGCAACACTTTTAATCGGTTTTTTCAAATTTACCCCACTTCCAGTAATCGCAGCAATACTCGTAAGCGTCTCTATGGGAATGGTCGAACGTGAAAAATTGGAACGAATGTTCAAAGTAGATAAAGTTGGATTCTTCATTGCCTTGGTAGTCGCTTTTGTAACAATTTATGAAGATCCGGTAGTTGGTATGCTTTTTGGTGGTACAATCGCCATGCTTGTTTTTATGGAAAATATTTCAAAAGGATATTATGAACTCACTCCAAGCGAGCAACATATAAAATCCAAAGAAAATATTGTTTCAGTACTTCGAGAAGTAAAAGAACAAGGTACAGAAGCATTAATTTATTCAATAAAAGGAACACTCGCCTACATCAATTCACAATCACACATTGCAAGATTTGAAAATCGGCCGATCAAAGAAAAGGCTGTAATTTTAGATTTAAAAGATCTTTATGTTATAGACAATGATGGAATTGATGCTTTAGGCGAAATTATCGAACTAGTAGAAAAACAAAATAAAATTATTTTAATTTGCGGAATGTCTGAATTTGTGGAAAAAATGTTAAGCAAAGATGTGATTTACATAACCTTAAAAAATAAAGGCCACATTTTTGATTCAGTACATCATGCGCTACGCTATTTGAGCACCAAATAATTTTTACATTTTCTTATCTTGATGATAGGATTCCTCAGGTTTTAAAAACCTGGGGAATTTTTTATTAACAACAAAATCAAAGAAAGTTTTTATCATGAAATTTTATTTAAAACTAGCATTAGCATCTTTATGTTTTTGTAACAATTTATCTGCAGATTTTGAATTCACAATTAAGCCTTTAGACGACAACACTAAAATAACTTGCAATGGTAAAGTGTTAAAAAATAATCAATCTAACTACACCGATTTTTTAAATTATGTTCATGAAAAGGATTTTTCTATATGGGAAAGAGAGCTTTCAGGTTTTGTAGATTACACTTTAAAAGAAAAACTTTTCATTCCGGACCGTGCTATTAAGACATTTTACGACTATTTCAATCCTGTAATTTTGACTATAAAGAACAGTGAGTCCAAAGCTATTTTCATTCCTTCAAAATTTTTATGTTTAACGGATGAAAGTGATGTTCAAGATAAATTTTTTTTAAGCGGGGAAGGTATAAAAAGGTTATTTCCTCACACTTATTGCCAACATCATAATTCGGAACTTTGCAAATTCGAACTTATGTCGGTAGCTCTTTTTTGCATAATACCTCTAACAATAGCTTCGATTTTTGCTCTTGAATTATTAGAGGTATCACGTTCATGCATCATTGATAAACAAGTTGCTTATTGTTTTGCGGTAGGAGCTATATTTTTAACACTTGATGTATTTTTCGCATCAATATGTTCAGCTAGCGGAGCTGTAATGTCCCTTTATTGGATGCAGGTTTTGAGTTCTTTAAAAGATAGAAAATCCTTTTTCAAAAAAATAATGCAACACCAATCTGGATGTAGAATAGAGCCAAACGGTACCGCAAAAATTGTAACATTTATTCTTCAAGAAAGGACACCGCTTTTTGAGCTTGTAATAAGAAGTAACGATTTCAAATTTCGATATATTCCTGTTAATAAAGTTGCTGTAGAAATGAGACCAATCGGAGTAACGGCCTCATCTTCAAGCAGTAATCCTACTGTCGCTGCTTCCTCAGCTGCAATAAGCCCTGTTTAATTTTTAATCTTGAGCATTTTAAAAAGTAGTATTATGCTGGATCCTTCAATGTTTTTTTGTTAAATAATTTTAGGAGTTATATGATTTCAAAAACTTCAATTCCACAAAAATTAATTTTTGCAATAGCAGCAACAGCTCTTTTTGCATCATGTGGCAACTCCACAAATAAGGAAGATATGAAAACATCAATTGAAAATAAAAAAGAAATTCTTGTACTTTTCGGCGCACCAGGAAGCGGCAAGGGCACACTTGCTCAAAGAGCAGCTAAAGAATTAGGTTATACAACCCTTTCAACCGGCGATCTTTGCAGACAAAATATCGAAAAAGGTACAGATCTTGGTAAAACATTAAAAGGTTACATCGATAAAGGCGAGCTTGTTCCAGACAGTTTAATCTCTGACATGGTAAAAGTTTGGCTTACCGAGCAGCAATCAAGTAAAAATCCAATAATTTTAGATGGATATCCAAGAACCAAATCTCAAGCAGAAACTTTGGTCACCTTGCTTGCAGATCCAAACTTTTCAAATCTCAGTTTAAAAGTTGTCAAATTTGCTATCAGAGAAGAAGAAGTTGTAGACCGAATCGCAAACAGACTCGTATGTGAAAACAAAAAGTGCCAAGCAGTTTACTCTCTCAAATCTAAAAAACCCGCCAAAGAAGGCATATGCGATCTTTGTGGATCAAAATTGATCAAACGAACTGATGATAATGAAGAAGTTGTAAAAAACAGATTCAAAATTTACAGTGCAACTGAAAACGAAATTCTAAACTTTTTCAGCGAAAAAGGAATTTCTATAAAAGAAATTTCCGCCACTCAGCCAGTTGATGAAGTTTACGAATCTTTCAAAAAGATAGTTAAATAAAATTAAAGAAAGCCTCGAAATAAAAATCGGGGCTTTCTTTTTGACTAAAAAAAAGGACTTAATAATGCAACATCTCGCAATGATAATGGATGGCAATCGTCGCTGGGCAAAAGCAAATAAACTTCAAGTTTTTAAAGGTCACGAAAAAGGAGCAGAGGCTATCAAAACTGCTGTAAACTTTTGTCTTAAAGAAAATATTCCCTACTTATCCCTTTACACATTTTCTTTGGAAAATTTCAATCGATCAGAAGAAGAAAAAAATTATCTATTTTCAATACTTGCAAAAAGACTAAGAGAGCGGCTTCCTTATTTTATCGAAAATGAAGTTCGCGTCCGCTTCATCGGAGAACGAAGTTTTTTCCCTCAGCAAACATTAGAATTTATTAATGAAGCAGAAACGAAAACAGCTAATTTCAACAAATTAAATTTAAATTTTCTTTTTTGTTATGGCTCAAGACAGGAAATATTAAACGCTACCCAAATAATTGCGCACAAAGTAAAAAATAATGAATTAGATCCAAAAGATATCACTGCCAAAATGTTTGAAAGTAATTTTTGGATGGCAGGCGTTCCAGATCCAGAAATTATTATTAGAACTGGTGGTGAAAATAGACTTAGTAATTTTTTAATATATCAAGGCGCATACAGTGAATTAATGCCACTTGATATTTGCTGGCCTGAAATTTCAGAAAATATTTTGTTACAATGCAAAGAGCGGTTTGATTCTATAAAAAGAAATTTTGGAAAGTAAAAAAATGGAAAAATTAGTTACTGTTTTAGGCGCTGGCGCATGGGGCACTGCATTTGCCAATCTTTTGGCTGAAAACGGGTACAATGTAATACTTTGGGCTCACGAAGAAGAAGTAGTAAAAAATATTAATGAAAAAAGTATTAATGAAATATTTCTTCCCGGGATAAAACTAAACTCCAAAATCACAGCAACAAGCGATTTGCAAAAAGCATTAACTAATTCCAAATGGATTTTCGAAGTCATTCCTGTCAAATTTCTAAGAAATGTTTTAAACCAATCAAAACCGTATTTTAATCAAGATCAAACATGGGTAATTTTAAGTAAAGGTATAGAGCAAGAAACTTTATTTCTACCATCGCAAATTATCGAAGATGTTTTTGGACCTATAAAAAATAAAGCTACAATCAGCGGCCCAAACTTTGCACGAGATTTCGCAATCAAATCTTATACTGCAACTACTGTTGCGTCTAACAAATGTGAAATAGCTCAAAAATTACAAACTATTTTAAGCAACCACTATTTCAGACCTTATTTATCTTCAGATTTGATAGGAGTGCAAGCCGGCGGAGCTATTAAAAATTTACTTGCATTGTCACTAGGAATACTAAAAGGTGCTGGATATTCTGACAACACTATCGCATTTGTATTAACCCGCGGATTAAACGAAATGAGCTTGATAGCAGAGTATTTTGGCGGTAAAAAAGAAACTATTTATGGTTTGTCGGGACTTGGTGATTTAGTTTTAACATCTTTTGGCAAATCAAGCAGAAACCAAGATATCGGAATATTAATAGGGGAAGGAAAACCTCTCGATGAAATCTTAAAAAATATATCCGCTATTCCCGAAGGTATAAATACAGCAGTTTCTGTAAAACAAATCATCGAAAAAAATAATTTAAATTTACCTATCTGCCTTGGCACATACAAAATGATATTTGAAAAACAACCTATCGAAGATTTCTTAAAATTTATTATGAGCAAACCATTAACTACTGAATGTCAATGATAAAAGGATAAGGAGTTCGTACCCGTTCGACTGCACTCGCTAAAAGCTCGTTTCGCTCAGGGCGAACGACTAGTTTTATTTGGTTATTCTGTCATTAAACTAGTAGACTACATTTTTTTCAAGTTATCTAACCTCTACAATCTTTAGGCCAATCCTAGGTAGCCTCACTAGTAAAACTAGTGTTTTATTTTTTTTCAATTAAAAATTTATAAACCGTTCGCCCTGAGCGAAGCCATTTTATGGCGAAGTCGAACGGGTACGAACTCATTTTTAATATTTTACAAAACTCTATTAAAACAACGTAAATTCGACTTAAAATTAAAAATTAAATTATTTTATTTATAAAACAAACAAAATTAATTAACTATTTAAAACAATAATCTAATAATTATATCGAATTTTAAAAAGGAGCTTGTTTATGATTTTTAAAAGAATTGGAATGTATCTAAAATTTTTACGTAGCTTATTTCATCTAAATATTGGAGTCCTTTTTGGAATGTGGAAACTCACAAAGCTTCCGCAACCGATCATAACAATTTTTGGCGGTTCAAGACTTCCTATCGACAGCCACTACGCAAAAATTATTTATAAAATTTCTCAAAAATTAGCGGCTGAAGGATATTCGATCTTAACAGGTGGTGGTCCTGGAATCATGGCAGCAGCAAATCTTGGTGCAACTGAATATGCAAACGGAAATGGTAATCATCATAAAAAAACAATTTCGATGGGAATAGGCGTAGTAAGACTCGAATCGTACAACAAATATGCACAAGACTTTATTAGCCAGCCATACTTCTTCACAAGAAAATGGCTCTTAGTTCGCAACTCTGTTGGTTTTATTGTTGGCCCCGGAGGTTTTGGAACAATGGACGAACTTTCTGAAGTTTTAACACTTCTTCAAACTCACCATATGCAAAAAACGCCTGTAGTTATAATAGGAAAAGAATATTGGGAACCAATGATAGATTGGGTAAAAAATAAAGCATTAAAAAACGATCTTATAACCTTAAAAGATGTAGATTTAATATCAATCACAGACGACCCGGATGAAGCTGTACAGATTATTAAAAACTTCTGCTTAACATCAGAGGCCACGCCAGGCTATTGCGCCTTGCCAAATAAAAATGTGATGAAATAAAAAAGGCTCCTTTTTACGAGAGCCTTTTTGAATCTAAAATAGAATCTTTTATTTTGTAAGATCTGTTGGAAGTTCAACAGCTTCAACAGGAAGTTGTTCTTCTGTTTTAACTTGTTCTTCTTCAACTGCTGGAGTTTCTGTAACAGCTTCAACTTTTTGTTCTTGAGTTTCGCAACCACAATCACACGCAGGAACGTTAGCAACAACTTCTTGTTGTGCTACACAATTTTCACATGCGCAAGTTTCTTCTGCCATAACAACGCCGCTCAAAGAAACAACTGATGCTAAAACTAAAAACATATTTTTAAACATTTTATTCATAAAAATCTCCATAATTTCAAAATCTAAATTAATTAATATTAAAGTTAAATTAGGCCTTCAAAATACAGTTATATTCTGACCCTATGAATTTAATACTAATGTGAAAACATGAAGTGTCAATGTGTCAAAATAAGGCAAAAATACGAGTTTTATTTTAATATCAGTTGCAAATTTTTAGAAAAAATAAGAATTATTATCAAAAAACTATAATTTATGGAAAAAACGTCTTATTAAAATATTTTGAAAAAACCATTAAAAACGACATTTTTTGACACCCTGAAAGTTTAAATAAATTTAAAAACATCAAAAATGAATAAACAACAAAATTAACATTTCATCAATTATTGCAAATTTTTCATTTTTAACTATTATGACTTTACATTTTATACATGCCCTGTTAGTATTAAATTACAATTAGAATTAACGATCTTGTAGTAATTTAAATTAAAGTAAAATATAAAAATAAAAGAAGGATTTAATTATGAAAAAGTTATCTATAGTATCGTACGCTCTTTTGGGAGCATGCTTGTTGGCAAACAATGCAAAAGCAGTAAATCCAGAAGAAATATTAGCCGCAGAAAAAGAACTCGGTACAAGACATGCTCCGATGGATGTTTTAACACATCAAAAAGAGTTTTTATCTAAAGTATTAGCACCTAAAGAAGTTCAACAACGATTAAATTCATTTACCAACGATCCTGAAGTTAAAGCATTCTTTGTCGAAAGACCTAAAAAAATAGCATCTCCATTTCCACATACCGATAAATCAGACCCTGCATACATAAATTATAATGCCTTAGCGCAACATATTGTTCAAAAATACGAAATTCCTGTTTCTGGAGCTAGACTCCAAAATGGTCAAACCATTCACTTTTTGGGATTTTCACCAAACACTTATGTTTTTACAATAAAAAATCTTCCTGGTTATGTTTTAAAAATGCCTAAAATTTACTTCTCTGATAACCAAGAAATTATCCCCAATAAACACCAAGCTTTTAGCCGCGTTTTCAATAATGAAAAGCTTATCAAATTAGTTCATGACAATAGCCTACAAGACTTTGTTTATACATTTAAAATATGGCTTGCTCCAATAGGACAATTTACAACTTTAAATGACGACAATTATCTCGTAGTAGAATTTAAAATGCCTAATTTGCCATCTGCAGAAGAAAATAGAACTTTATTTAAAGATATGCTTTCCAGTCAAATTCCGGCCAATTTCAATACAAATCGAAGTTTTGATGAAATAGTAGAAGATTTAGCAGCAAATTATATAAAGCCAGAGTTCATCGAACATTTTGCAGCATTAACACAAGTCATTAGAGAAATTGGTGTTTGGAACCTAAACCTCGGCAACACTAGCATAATAAATGATTCTGGTAAGCTAAAATTCGTTTTCTTTGATCTTGAAAGAGCCGCCGGCGGATATGGAAGTGGCGAAAACTTTTACCGCCCAGAATCTGACCAACGTAAAAAAGATCAAACAGCAAGTAATGCAAAAGCCGGTTTAAACGAACTGATAAAAATACTTAAAAGTTAAACTCTAAATATTTACCAAAAAAGAGAAGCCTTAGAAATTATCCTAAGGCTTCTCTTTTTTGTCTTTTTCCAACATTCCATTGCAAATCCCAACCTAAAACTACTACATTTATTCTACTACGCCAGAAAACCTCAAGGCTTTTAGCCTAGGTGATAAATGGCGAGTAGAACCCTTCGTAGCTCCATGGGAGCGAAGTAGGGTTGGCTTCGAAGAATTACGCGTGATACAAAGGCTTTAAAGTCATTGACGCTTCATTTTTAGTAAGCGGATTCAAAAAGAGGTGGGGGAATAAATGAAAAACTTAAAATATCTTTTATTATCTTTTTTATTAATTAATTTATTATCACAAAATATATCTTCAAAACCAATAGATTTGGCATTAGTTGATACATCACAAGCAGAACCTTATTTGTATGAACCTTTTATCAAAATCTCTAAAGTCTGCAATTTCAAACCCCATTATTTTTCAATCGCAGATTTTTTAGATAAAAAGATAAATCTTAACAATTTCCAAGCCATCTTCTTTTTAATAAATGAAGAATTTATATTTTCGCTTCAATCACCTAATGAAGTGACCATAAAATTTTTAAATTTAATAAAACAAACAGCTTCAAAACCAAATAGATTAATTGGAATTTTTATTCCGCCAAACAGTAGCCATATAAAAAGAATCGAACCGATCATAAATGCATTAAATCTCGTGGTCGCACAAAATGGATCTTCATACTTCTTAAATTTCGAAAATCAATTTTATAAGCACAACATAAATTCAGAATATTTTGGCAATTCGATCTTAGACTTAAATAACTTTGATAATCTATTACAAACACTTCTTGCTTCCCCGCTAGAAGTTCGTTCTATAAATTATAAAACAACTCTTAGTGAACCAAGAGTGCGAAAAAATCAAGCATTCACCATGCAAATATCCTCACATAATTTATTTACCACCACACTGCCTATCAAAAGAATTTTTGATCCAAATTCGCTCTCCCCTTACGGAATTTATTGGTACAATCCGCAAAATAAAAATCACATCTTCATCGGCAGCGAAAGCCTTTTGTCGTTTGCAGGTATAAGCGAAAGTTTTTTAATATTCCCGCTCGAAGATGAATATAAAAAAATATTGATTCAAGATCTCGCACAAACATTGGTCGAACTAAACAAAGTAGCAAAACAAAACGTTAAAAATTTTAATGGTATTGATATCGCCAAAATACCAAACGCGCCGCAAAATTTAAAAATCGCAAAAGATGATTTTGTAAAACGACCAGTCAAAGTAGCATGGATGGAAGTTGAGATTTTCAAAGATGCACAAAAATCAAAAGAACAAGATATTTTGATCGATTATATTTACAAAGCAGGTTTAGATTACCTATGGATAAGCATCGCACCAAACTACTACTACAGCCCAATAGGATCTAAAGCAAAAAACAAAAATGATTTGATTAACATGATAAAAAACTTCACCCTCAAACTAAAAGCGCAAAAAGGCAGTAATAAAATTCCAAAAATTTTGGCAGGATTTGAAATTGCAAACAATTTGTACAATGAAAATAAACCTAAAGAGTTCGCTATCGATATTTTCGGCCGCAATTATGAAGATGTTCCTGCGCCTCTTAATGATCAATTTTGGGATAATGAGATAATTTCTTCCTTCAAAAAATTTGCAAAAGATTGGCGAAAATATTCAAACAAAGTTGCTCTTAGCGGATTAGTAATCGATCTTGAAATGTATGGAAGAAAAACTGTCGGAATGTTTTTATCAACTATGGGTTTTGAACCATCAACATTTAAAAAATTTAATACCACAACTACAGAAGCTCCATTACCTTATCTAGTGCAAAATAGAGAAGTAAAAAACTATTTCACATTTTTAAACAATCAAGCAATTATGTTAGGGCAAAAAATCAAAAAAAGCGCTAACAAAGCTGTTCCTCACTGTATCATCGGATGCTATTCTCCAAATATTTCAATAAATTGGTTTTACAAAGGATTCTTCTGTGGGCTTTCTTCCCCAAAACAAAATTTAATGCTTTTAACTTTTAATTCTAGATTTGACCTGCACAAAACATGGATGCTACAAAATAATATTTACGCATTTCATCTGCGAGCATTAATGCTTTCCAAAATAAAATCTCCAGCCGACTTTAAGCTCACAAATGGAAATATTTGGATAAACCGATTTTCTAGATTTATCGACAAACAAGATCCAAAAGAATGGTATGGTAATGAACAGTCTCCACTACCACAAAAAGATATTCCTAATTTTTTGGAATATTTAAGAGAGAATTAATCACTTCTTTTTGTTTTTCTTTTCAGATTTAAATTGAATATCAAAAAGATGTTTTAACTCTTCCACAGTTGTTGCATCGGTTGCAGATTTGTCTGGGCGATACCCCATGATCCTAGGGAAGCGCAAAGCAAAACCCTCATGTGTTTTTATTGCTTCTACAGAACCTGCGGTATGAATAGGTGAAATAGTTATCTCATCCGCTCTGATTGCGCAAACAATCTCAGGTGAAACCCAAATATCTGGATAAAGCTCTTTTTTACAATCAACATTTTTGGGTTTATTTGCTACTTCAAATTCGTCACATTTCTTTTTCAAATCTTTCCACTCCTGATCCGAAAGTCCAGTTCCAATCTTTGCCACAGTTTGAAAAATATCTTTTTTGGGATTGAAAACACCAACCAAAAACGCACCCAAACCAAAATGTGCGCGCTTACCATGACCCGCATTATATCCCAAAATTACGCAATCGATCGTATCTTCCAAATGCCCAGCTTCTTCACGTTTAAGCTTTACCCAATTGAAATTGCGCTTTCCCGGTTGATAAATAGCATCAAGTTTTTTCACAACGATGCCTTCAAGTCCATCCGAAATATTTTCGTGAAAAAATTGTTCCATCTCTTGCGCCGAATCCATCTTTTTTTCCTCAGTAAGCTCAATAATCGCATGCGCATCTTTTGATACTTTGGAAATCAAATTTTTAAGCTCTGCTCTACGATACTTATACTCTTTGTTCAAAATAGATTCACCCTCGAAATAAAGCAGATCAAACAAAAATAACTTAAGTGGAAAATCTTGCGAAAATTTTTCAACCTCGTATTTTCTTCTTCGCTTAACCGTTTCCTGAAATGGCAAAAACGTACCCGTTTCTACGTCAAATGAAATGGCTTCACCCTCTGCTACAAAACTATCTATTTGCATATTTTTGACAGCTTCCGTAAGCTCGGGAAACATATGTGACATATCCTGCAAATTGCGAGAAAAAAATCGTACTTCGACTTTGCCTTTGTGTTTAAACTTGTGCACTTGCAATCTAAAGCCATCAAATTTTGGCTGCGCTACACACGGACCCAATTTTGCAAAAATAGCTTTTGCATTTGCAAGTCGCTCTGCAGCAGCGGGTCGGATCGGAACTCCAGGAATAATTTTCATCTTTTCAATTCCCTTTATTCCGTCTTCCTTTAATGTTTTGATAATCAAACCGATATCTGCAGAAACATTGTACGCATCTTCAAGTTTTACACGCAGCGATTTATCGCCACTCTCCATCCACGAAAAAGCATCGAGCAGGGTCATATCAGAAAAACCCAAACGCAATTTACCGACAATAATTCGCAATATATATTTGGCAGATATTGGATCTAAAATTTTTAAAAGATGCAAAATTTCATTCTCTTTTTTATCCTGAGAACCTGTTCCAGAAATATCTAAAACCGAATTTAATTTTTCATAAACTTCTAAAACAGAAAGGTCTTTTTTGTGACTATCTTCAAAAAGATTTTCTTGATGCTGCCCTGAAAAACCAAATTCCACAAAAACAAGCCCTAAATCCCCTATCTTTTTTAAATAAGTTTTTACCGTTGCTACAGATTTGTTTAACGCAGCAGCGATAACATTTATCAAACTTTTTTCTGCAACATGAAACTGTGTACCCTGGTAAGATGGGCGTAACTCACCAAGCGCAAGATACGAAATAATAGCAGCTTCCTGTGGTGAAGATTTTTTCAAAAGCTCTGCGATCATTTTGGTTATAGAAGTTCTAGAACTCTCTTTTTCAATCTGCTCAAAACTTTCTGTAACAAATTTAAACTTCATGATTTGACTCCAAAATTTTTCAATAAATTTTTAATATTTGAAACATGTCGAAAAGAAACAAAAATAAACACAAAAAGTAAAAATATAAAATCATAAGATAATGGTGAAACGATAAATAAGGAAAAAATCAAAATGAACAAAAAAGAAAACAGTGAAGATATATCAACCCTTTTGCTCAATGCAAAAATAAAAATCCAAACCCAAACAGCTGGTAATAAAAGATATAGAGGATATAAAAAAAGCAGTAAACCAAAAGATGTAGCAACACCCTTACCACCTCTAAACCGCAAAAATGGTGAATAAGCATTTCCCAGCAAAATAAAGACCGCAATTAAAAACAGAAAATTAAAATCACAAACAAAATAACGACATAACAACAAAAAAAGAAATGCTTTACCTGCGTCTAAAAAAAATATTAAAAAGAAAAATTTTTTGCCAAAAATTCGCGCCACATTTGTAGCTCCAATATTTCCAGAACCTTTTTGCGTTATATCAACTCCAAATAAATAATTGGTAAACAAATATCCAGTTGGGATTGATCCAACAAAATATCCCAAAATCACAAAACTTATTATCAATATCATATTAACCTTGCTTATGAAGATTCCTTAAAGTTTATATTAGACCTCTTTTGAAACTATTTTTNNAAAAATAGTTTCAAAAGAGGTCTATTTTTATAGCATGTTAAAATTTTAACAAATTATTTATGAATATAAAAAAATAGCGAATTAATATGCTAAAATTTCTTTTGATTGTTTATTCAAATTAAGAATTTTTTGCGCTTCTTCATCGTTTATAAAATCACCATGATCGTGAATATATTTCATTTGAAACGGTACAATATCTTTGTCCAGCTTTGGATGCGAAGTCAAAAATGCTTGATACCAAAAACCTTCCATATCTATATGCTGGTCTAAAAAAGTATTTATTATATCTTGAATATTTGGTTTGCGATCATCAAAAATAATAATTTTTTTGGGCATCCATTGTGCATATTCTAAAAACTTTTTCAAAACAATCCCTTTGTTGTTAAAAGAAGCAAACAAAATACCTTTATAAAATTTGGGATGCGCCTCACGATATGGATTTAAATCCATAAATGATTTTTCTTTTAAGTTTGTAAAACTATAATTAAAATCCATACCAAATTGCTCTTTTAAATGGTTGTAACGCCATTCCTGCTGACTTTTTATAACCCCATACTCTCCACATGGTATACCAGTTAAAGCAATTACCTTTACACCTCTTTGCTGTAAATTTTTTATCACAACCGGCAGATCTTGTTCAATTAGTTCAAATTTGGATTTCAACTCCATCTTACTACCAATCGAATCTTTAAATTGTGGAGATTTTACTTTGTACGATTCTTTTGCAAGTTCCATAATAAGATTATGTGCAAATTTTTGATCGCTCTTTGAAAATGCTTCCGGACGCCAGATAATATCCAATAGCTTACTGGTTGGTTTAATCAAAGTATGGTCTACGTCAAATACGACAAGGGTATCTTGATTTGCTAATTCTAAAGCTTTCTCTGCCTTTTTTATTGTTTCAATCTCTTTTATTTGTTTATGAGAAGTTGAACAAGAAAATATTAAAAATAAAAACGAAAATAGTAATAATTTTTTCATACACTTTCCTTTAAAAAAAGTATTAATTAACGTGAGTTAGACATAGAAACTTCTGTTAAAAATAAATTTATTTTTAAAAAATTTTGGCTCACGTTTATTCTGCATCAACACAAGGATAAGACTAATAATTGAGTTAGAATATAAAAAGAAGAAGGCCTGCGTAAAAACAGGCCTTCTTCTTTAGTTAATTAATAAAATTATGAGATTATTTAGGAACATTCGAAGCACCTTTAGACTGAGCATAATCCTTTTGTTCTTTGCTCATGTTTGTTGCTTCACGAAAATTAGTCTTACTGTTCATATGAGATCCAAGTAAATTAGTATTCTTCATATTGGCATTCTCAAAATTTGCTTCACTCAAATCCGCATTACTTAAGTTGGCATTAGTCAAATCGGCGCCACTAAAATCGGCTCCAAAGCAATAGGCAAAGTACGAATTTCCTTCACTCAAATTGGCCTTGCTAAAATTGGCATATTTCAAATGAGCGCCTATCAATTGGATCCCTCGCATGTTAGCTTTACTAAAATTGGTATTATCATCCAAATAGGCTCCTATGAGATCGGCTTCGCTCAAATCGGACCCGCTCAAATTTTTTTCTGCATGTGAAGGCTGCAGAGCTAGACTCTTTTTGTTTTTTTCACTTAGTGATTCAGCTTTTTTTACCCAATCAGTTCGGCTCAAAGCAGACGCAGAAAGACTATTGCTTAGTAACAACCCGCTCATTAATAAAAGAATATATTTTTTCATATCATTTTCTCCCAAGTAAATTAAACAGATACTTTACCTTGTTCAACTAAAACAAAAACCATTTCTTTAAGTCAAGCAACTTATCAAAATTTAATTTTTAAAGCTAAAATAAAACCTCAATTCTAATTCAAAAGTCATTAGGCGGCCTTTTATGAAACATGTTAAAACTCATAATTAAACAATTGATTTTAAAATTTTAAAAATTAATTTAGCTATATTTTTAGATTTTTATATTTGAAGCAAATAAAAAAGGCTTAGAAAATTTTTCTAAGCCTTTTATCTTGGTGGCGACACAGGGACTCGAACCCCGGACCTACGGATTATGATTCCGCCGCTCTAACCAACTGAGCTATGTCGCCAAATTTTATTTAACTAATTATACACTAATCTTTTTAAAATTAAAGACATCAAGTATTAATTCAAATACTGATCTCATAAAAAATATTCCAGCAAGCAATGTTGCTACAATACCGACCATCAAAACAACCGCAAAACCTCTGATACTTGGTCCGCCGTAGTAAAATAGTACTAAACCGGTCAAAAATGATGTAATGTTTGAATCCAATATAACTGCTAGAGTTCCGCTGAATCCATCGCTTACAGCCTTTCTAAACGAAGTACCCTCTCTCATTTCTTCTTTAATTTTTTCAAATATCAACACCGAAACGTCTATTGCCATTCCTATCGTCAACGCTAAACCTGCAATACCAGGAAGAGTTAATGTCGCTTTGAAATATGACAAAAATAACAATACAAGAAATAGGTTAACCACAAGAGTAAGTGATGCAAGTAAACCAGCAACTTTATAATAAAAAACACTGAATAAGAAAACTAAAAATAAACCAAGTAACGTTGACCACAAACCTTTATTAATCGAATCTTGTCCAAGAGAAGGTCCAATTCGACGTTCTTCTTGATATGTTACAGGAGCTTGGAAAGAACCGGTTCTAAGCACAATTGCCAAATCATTTGCTGTTTCATATGTATATCGACCAGTTATTCTACCATCAGATCCAATTGCCGTTTGAATACCTGGTGCTGTTTGAACAACTCCGTCAATAATAATTGCAAGTCTTTTACCAACATTATTTCCGGTAACTTCCTTGAATATTTTTCCGCCAGATCTATCAAATTTAAATGCTACTTCAGGTTCACCATATTCACCAGGCTTGACTCTTGCGTCAATAATATGATCACCTGTTAAATCAGGAAACGCTGATACAAGATACCATCTTGAAGCAACTTCGCCTTCTTCACCTGTTTCTTTTGAAACTTCAGCAACTAAAGTTTTATCAACAGGAAGCTCACCATCAAATTTGTCTAAAATTTCTTCTTTTGAAGAAGCTTCTTGTTGAACTATTTTGAATTCTAGATGCGCTCTACGAGTAATAAGATCTTTAACTCTTTGAGGATCATCAACTCCAGGAATTTGTACAACTACTTGATTTGCGCCATGACGCATAACAACAATTCCTTCAACTCCCAAACTGTTTAATCGATTATCAATTATATGAACAGCTTGATCTACAGAATCATTTCTAATTTTTGCATCTTCAGCTGGATTTAATGATGAATAAACTAAATTGCCGCTTTGTGAAGTTTTTAGAGATAAAGCTTCTTTTTTAAGATAGTTGTAAAAAGCTGCGGCTGCAGATTCATCTGGAAAAGTAAAAACCAAATTTGAATCTTTGATTTCTTGTTTTACGGGAAGAGTGCCTAGATTTTTATTTTTAAAGGAATTTTCAATATATTTGCCTTCAGAAAGCAATCGATTTTCTACGGCTTTGTTGATATCAACTCCCAAAGTGATGTAAGTTCCACCTTGCAAATCAATTCCAAGTTTTAATCTGGACATTTCAAGCTTGTTTGGCGCATCAGATTTAAATAATTTTGGAAACAAATACCAAGAACCAACACCAAACAATGCAAGCCACATTAAATTTTTAGCTATAATCATTTTTTTCGCATTACCACTCATATATATCTCCCGAGCATCTATCACTCTTTGCAAAGAATGTATTTTTAATTACAGAATTTAAACATTAACAGTTACTTGCTGATGGTGCCGAGGAAGGGACTCGAACCCTTACAGATTTCTCCGCCGCCCCCTTAAAGCGGTGTGTCTACCAATTTCACCACCTCGGCATCATATATCTATTAATTATTTTCAAAGAAAAGTAACATGCGAAAATTTAACATATCTACTTATCATTTGCAACTTCTATTTTAGGCTAAATTTTGATTCAAAATCCAAGCCAGCCGAACCAATGGCGCCAGAAAGATTTTTCCTCTTTTTTAACAATTTTTTTTGCATTTATTTCCGCTTTATCAGTTGAAGTCGAATCCATCGATGAACTTACAGTTGGCGTATCCATCAAATTTAATTTTTTCTCAATAAAGCTTGAAAACTCTTCACTTTTAGGAATGATACCATCTTGCTCTAATGTAGCAACTCTTTCTTTGATCTTTTCCATACGTTTTCGAGAATTCTCAACAACAGAATCAAAATCTGAAATAAAGTCACCCTCAATATATTCTTTTATACTTCTTACCTTTTTTGTGATTACTTTTATTTCATAAAAATTTGCACGCGCCTTCATATCATCGATCATATCCCACATTTCATTTTGCAAAGACTTTGCTCGCTTTACTTCATTAACAATGATCGAAAACTCTTCATCCAACTTTTCAAATCGCTTAACAATAGCATCATCAAAATCTTTTATGATTTTCAGATTATTTCTAAATTGATCTAATTCGCTTGGTTCTTGTTTTTTCTCTTCTTCTTTTTTTGCAGCTTCTTGATTTGTTGCAATCGGAGCTGCTTCCGTTGGACTCATAGTCAAAGTCGTATCCGTTACACTTTGAGCAAGATCTTGTTTTTTAATTTCTTTTTTTGACTCTTTAGAAGTAGTAACAAACAAGTTTTTTATTTTGCTCCAAACATTCCAAAGTTTATTAGAAACTTTTTGCATCCATGTTTCATTTTTAACCGATGCTTTAGCAAGTTCCAAAGCACGCTTTGCCGCCTCTTTTGCTTCAACAGCTTTTAGACCAAATTCAAGCTCCAATCGGCTTTCAACATTTCCTGCAAAACGATAAAATTTGTCAAATTCATCTTGAACAGATTCAAAAGATTTCCAAATCGGAGCTCTTTTTTCTTCAATTTGCGTAAGAAGAATATCAATTTTTTTATTTTGTTTTATTGTACGTTCTAGCCATTCTCTCTTTTTTACCCAATTTCCCCGAAATCCAATTTGCTCATCAGAAAGTTGCATGGTATCTGGGCCCTCATCATCTTCTTCAGCCTTATCATCTTCCTCTTTTATTGCAACTTGAGGCTCGCTTTGCGATGAAACATTTTCAACCTTTGGCCCATTTTCTTTTGGAGTTTCTTTTTTTTCTTCAGCTGGCACATTAACTGTCGAATCCGGCACTTTCGTATCTTCGACTTTTGCCATAACTGATTCTTCTAATTTTTTCTCTAGAGAGCTTTTTGGTATCTCAACATCAGACTGAGCAAAGATCGATTTTACAAAAGAATTTTTGGGATAATATCCAAATTGATCAATACAAACATCTTTCGGAGTTTTACTTACTAATCGAAAATCTCTTCGAGTCAAAGAAAATAATTGAATATCAAAAAGAAACAAAAATGAAAATAAAACAAACAAATATCTAGAAAATTTAATTGCCTTCATACAAACCCTTTGTTTTTGAAGCGTTTCAAATAGATTGCAAAAAGTATAAATATAAGAGACGACAGAATCAATTTTATAAAAAAATTTCCAAATTTATAAAATTGATTCATTTTATAAATTTGGAAATTAAGAATTTATTTGGTTAAAGATTAAAGATCTTCTGCAAGCTCTTTTAATTCCATAAAGATTGATTTCATAAGCTCTTCGGCTTCAAGTGATGTATAAGTCCAAAGCACACCTGCATCAACTCTACCCAAAATTGATTTATCACATTTAATATCGATAATATCAATTCGAATAACATTCATTAATGGATGCACTTTTGAAGGAGCTCTAACCACTCCGGCTCGCCCTAAAATGCTGTATGCTACATTATTTTCAGCCAAAAAGCAAATCATAACCTTTTTTTGCCAAACTAAGTTGTGATAGCCTTCATGTTCCTTGTGGATGGTCATCAGCAAGCTTTCTCGCCCCTTTGGATAAATACACTGAATTGGAGTTGTATGAGGAAGACCTCTTTCTGAAAATGTTGAAAGAACCGCAACTGTTTTTTCTTTTTTTAAAACTTCCAATAAATCATCGGGCAATTTAACCCCAACATGCTTTGCCATAAAACCTCTAAAAATTAATCAAAACAAAAATTTATAACGAAAAATTACATAAGAGTTAAAATTATCTCTTCTTCTAACATCATTCCCTTGAAGGTTAATGAAATCTTTTGCCCCTGCTGGTGAATCAAACCTAACTCTTTTAAAAAATTAATTTTCTTTAACATTACAGCTTGATCATCCATACTTAAAAAGTATACCATATCACGCAACTCCACCCCCGAAGTTTTCCGCAATCCTAGCATCATTTTTTCATTTTTTTTCTTTTTTTCATCTAATTCTTCGGTAAAAGAATAGAATTGGAATGGTATCTCATTTTTATATCTAAAATCAAGTGGAATTTTATAAAGCTGTAAATATTTCTGTAAATTCTTCAAATTTGTCGATCTAGATTCTCCATCGAAAGAAGCTGCCCCCAAACCTAACCCCACATAACTCTCTCTGTCCCAATAAACTAAATTATGCTTGGACTCAAATCCCTTTTTGGCAAAATTTGAAATTTCATACTGTAAAAAACCATTTGCTTTCAAAAAATCTATTGTTTTTTCAAAAGTATCTATTAACTCTTCATCACTTTTTGGCTCTAACTCTTTATTTTTTATTTTGTAAAAAAGCTGCGTATTTTCATAAATTGTCAAAAGATATATTGAAATGTGCTTTATAGGCCAAGTCACAACCTCTTGTAAATTCGCCATCCACTCTTTTTGAGAAATTTGTGAAAATCCCAAAATAAGATCCACGGTGATATTGTCAAAATGTTTGGAAACAATATCGATAGAATGCAAAACATCACTTCTAGTTTGAAATCTATTATATTCGGCTAAAACCTGATCATTTAAAATTTGCACACCCAAACTTACTCTATTTATCCCTAAATCTTTCCATAGCTTTACTCGATCTTCTGTCAAACCATGTGGATTTGCTTCGATCGTAAACTCTTCCAAATTCGAAATATCAAACTTTTGGTCAATCAATTTCACCATATCTGCAAACAAATCTTTTGGATAAATGCTTGGAGTACCACCACCGATGTAGATTGTCTTAATTTTTTGATGATCCTGTGAATCTGTAAATAAAGAACTGAAAGAAGTTATTTCATTACACAAAGCATTATGATACTGCTGCGCAAAACTATCATGCTTTTCAAAGGATAAAAAGTCACAATAAGTGCATTTGTGAATGCAAAAAGGATAATGAATGTAAATCGACTTTGGTAATTTTTTACTATTCCACATATATCTTTTATATCTTTAAAAATTTAAAAGGCGAGTAAGTATTACTCGCCTTGTCTTTGAATTTAAGCAGATTTTTCAAATTACCACAAATTGTCCATCATTTCTTGCAAAATCTTAGGGAATTTGATGGTTCCATCTTCTTGCTGATAAGTTTCCATAAGCGCAACCATCAATCTTGGAAGCGCAAGCGATGAAGTGTTCAAAGTATGCGCAAGTTGCGGTTTTGCGGTTGCTGATTCTCTAAATCTGATACCTGCCCGTCTTGCTTGAAAATCTGTACAATTACTTGCCGAAGAAACTTCATAATATTTTTGCTGTCCTGGGAGCCAAACTTCAATGTCATATGTTTTTGCAGAAGCAAAAGAACAATCTTGCGCTGCAAGAAGTGATACTTGATAATGTAGCCCAAGTTGCTGCAAAATATTTTCTGCACATTCAACCATATAATCAAGCTCTGCTGCAGAATTTTGCGGATGTACAATTGAATAAAGCTCAACTTTTTCAAACTGATGAATTCGAATTAAACCGCGCTCAAGCGACCCATAACCACCAGCTTCTCTTCTAAAGCATCCGGTCCAAGCTGTGTAGCGCAAAGGAAGTTGTTCTACATTTAGAATAGAATCTGCATGAATATTTGTTAAACTAACTTCTGCTGTTGGAATCAAATAAAGATCATCTGCGGGAACACTATAAACATCTTCTGCAAATTTTGGTAAATTGCTTGAATTTGTTAGAGATTTTGTAGTTGCAAGATAAGGAGGAATAACCGGCTCAAAACCATGTTTTGCATTATTTTTTAACATCAATTGAGTAAGGGCATAAATAAGTTTTACAGCTTCTTTTTTATAAAGTACAAAATTACCGCCTGCGATTTTGGTCGCAGCGTCAAAATCAAACCAATCTAAAGTTTTATTTAATTCGACATGATTTTTGGGTTCAAAATCAAAGCTTGGTTTTTTCGAAAAAGTTTTTACAGCTTTATTATTTTCTTTGCCACCTTCTTGCACTTCTTCCATCAAAATATTAGGGCACGTTAATGCAAGCTTTTTGAACTCCTCTTCAAGTTCTTCAAGCAATTTTTCTTTGATTTTTAATTCTTTACCAACTTCAATCGATCGATTGCGTAACTCTTCGGATAAACCACCACTAGCAGATTTGGATATTTCATTTCTATCTTTTCGTAAATTTTCTACAGCAGATCGCATTTCCCGAACTTGCTCATCAAGAATAATAAGACGCGAAATATCAAATTTTGGATCTTTTTTCAAAATTAAACTACGAATTGTTTCACAGTTTTCACGTAGCAGCGATAAATCAATCATTGCGGCTCCTAAAGAATACACAAACAAACATTTTCTAAATTAAGATTTCAAATTATATCACGGTCAAAAAATAGCCGCAAACTTCAAACAAAAAGACGATCACTAATCTCTTCGGAATATAAAAAAAAGCCTTCAAAATTAAATGGCGCCAAAACTCCATTTTTTTCTTTATTTAAACATTCTTCTAAATTAACAATTGAACATTTAGCTATAGGATAATTTTCAATCGAAAAAAAATGTTCGCTACTAACATAAAATATCGCATCTAACTCGAGCGCCGCAAGTCTATCTAAAATTGAAAAAATGGCAGGATTACTAGATTTAGAAATAGTTTCATGTTCTATTTCACTATCTAACTTTAATAATTTTTTAAGTTCTTCTATAAGATGTAAAATTTCTTTATAGCGATCAAATGCAAAAAACTCCAAATCTTTAAACCTAGAACCTTTTAAATTTTTCATAAGCAAACCTAAAATATCTTTTCTAACCGATTTATCTATAGTCAAAAACTCTTCAGCTCTAATTATTTTTTCTTTTTGCTTTACAATAAAATCTTGCATATATTTCTTTTTATATTCTTCAAACTGCCGCTCTATTTGAATTCTTACTTTACGATAAAGAGTAAAACCCTCTCCTTGCAAAGTCGAAACACCTCCAGCGAAAATAGTAATTCTGGCAATATTTTTCAGAAATTCTGAATAATTAAATAAAATTTGTTTCAATTTTTCACAAAATTCTGCAACCAAAACATCATGAGGAGAAGATTCAACTCTATTTTTTAACTTTTCCACTTCACCTATTATATTTTGTACAACACTCATACCATCATCAAATAAACACCATGGTCTTAAATCTGACCCTATACGAGAAATACCTCTAAAAGAATCTACCAATAAATTAAACTCTTTATTTAATCTATCTTTATTTACGGATGCCACACCACTATTTATAGCAGCTTGAAATTCTAATTTTGCAAGCTCCGGACCAAATGAAGATAATAAAACTAATGAATCAATCCTAAAAATTTGTAAATCTACAATTATGAACTGTTTAACAATAAATTTTTTAAAACTATCTATGGCTTTTGTTAAAACACCATCTTGAAAATAAGGAATAATATTTTTACCAAAATCTAAGGCTATATTCCTTAATCGAGTTGCAGTTAATTGTAAAATTTCTATATCATTAAAATTACAAGCATTCACAAGAGCTCTTACATTAAATAAACAAAACTTCAAAACATGCCATAAATCAATATTAAATTTTCTATCTCTATCAACACTCCAAATATAAGAAGCTTCTTGCAACTCCAAATCTGACAAAATTATAGGATTATCAACACTATGCTTTGTTTTATTTTTTAAATTTTCAAATCTAAAATAAAATTCATTAGAACCATTACTAAAAAATAAAAGCTTTTCTTTTCCAGTAAATAAATAAGGAGCGCCATTTAAATTTATAGAAAAAACGTCTCTATAATCAGAAGGTCCAAATAAAATTTTTTCTGAAAAATTTAAAGCTCCATTTTTTACAATCCCTCCCCTTTTTTTATGCTCTACCTCCGCGATTCTTCTACAATATTCTTCTAAAAAATCAAAAATTCGAAATGTATACATATGCTTCAACATAAAAACATTATTTTCTGCTAAAACCCCATTAGCCTTTGAAAGCGATAAATAAAATAAAAAACAAAACAAACTATTTATATCTTTTAAATAACTAGCATTATCTTTTTTTAAATATTCTTCCGATAACAAGCGATATTCTTCATCAGAACAAAATAATAATTTAAAAGCTAATTTCCCCCCAAAAAAAGTGTCTCTCAAAATTTGTTCATAACGCAAGGTATCAAATTGTTCTCTTGATACCGCAACTACATGACTTCTCAAAACTGGTTCATTTAAAATAAAATTTGTTAATATCATCTGATCAAAAAGAATATTAATTCTACAAATCAATTCATTTTGTTTTTTAATAATAATAGATAATTGTGAAATATTAGCATTACTTCCAAGTCGCTCATTTAAAACCCTAAATTCTTCTATATCCTTTTTTAAAAAATTAACCTCATCTCGCATCAAATTAAATTTTTCAGATGCTGGAAATAATTGAATCTGACTCAGATATAAATAACTCGCTTTTAAACTTGAATATTTTTTTTCAATCCTCAAACTTTGCTCTTCTATAAACTGCAAATAACTTTTCATATTTTTTAAAACAAAATCTTTGTTTTCTGATTGCAATTGACTTATTAACTCCAAATCTGAAAAAGGATTTTGTACCAAAGAGTTTTTCACCCCATTAACTTTTAGATCTATTACGCCAGGATTACCCAATAAAAAACAATTAGGCACCACACAAAATAAAAAAAAATAAACTAAACAACGCTTCATAAAAAACTTCCTTCATTTAATTTAAATAACCCCATGTTTCTCTATTCCAAATTTTAAAATAACTTAAAAGAAGCTTTAATTTCCAATTATTTTCAAAAAAGAAAGAAGGCCCGCTTTTTATAAGCGAGCCTTCTTTTAAAGATTTAACAATTTAGAGATTAAAAATCAACTCTAAATGCTGCATCTAATTCATATATTCGAGCAATATTTCTACCAGCGAAAGTATATTTACCGCCGATTTCAAGTCTGTTATGTTTGTCAAATTGGTGTTGGAAGTTCAAGCAAATTTTATGTGAAACTTGATATGTATTTTCGATCAAATTAGAAGCATTCCAACTATTTGTATCAAGACCAGATCCTACGTGATCTTTTCCGCGAAGATATAAATCATAGAAAATATCAAGGAATCCTTTCTTACAACAGAATCTTTCAAATACGTTTCCGATTCTAAAGTTCAATGCTGCACCTGGTTGCAATTTTATTCTCAAAGTTTGATCTGAAAATCTTCGGGTTGCGGAATCTGGAGAATCAAAAGTTATAGATGTTGCGCCTGTTCCATCATCTTTTGTTTTAGCTCTATCAGCCATTACAAGCATATTCATATCTGATTGATCAATAGTGGAAAGTGTTGTATTTGGAGCCTCGCTTCCATCAAAAGATCTTACCTTTGCTACTCTTCTATCTACTTTTGCCGTCATACCATAAGTTGCTTGTGCGAATACATGAGGATTGAAATATGTGCAATTTGCATACAACATTGCAATATATGGAGATAGTTCTGTAAAGCCGCCATTTCCAAGTTCTGCATCCCATAATTTATGGATATCTCTGTCTCTTGCTGTTGGGAATAAAAGTTTTATTCCTGTTTTAAAATATTCAAGATGTTTTGATTTAATATCATAATTGAAGAATATGGAAATATCACCAATTCCATTTACTGAATTTCTCTTATTATAATAAATCTCTTTTTCTGCAAATATGTCATCTAAAAATGCTTGAAAATTATGATTATATTCTGCGGGGAAATCATTTGTTGCAGCTGTGCTATCTAATTTTGTTTTTGTTGCAGTATCCATACTATATTGAAGTTCAGCCTTTTGATGTCTTGACACAAATGGAATTTGAAAACCTATAGATATTTCTTTTGTTAAGTGACGAGCTATATCCAAAGAGCCTCTCCACTCAGACATTTCTCCCTTGAATGTAATTTCTTGATTTGCAAGATAATGAAGATAACTATCAGTTGCAACACCAGAAATAGGAAGAGCTTCTTCGTTATAAACAAGCTTACTTACAAGCAAGATATCTTGAACTCTGATTGGAGCTTGGCCAAAAGCTAATTTGCTTATATCTTGTGAGTGATCTGAAGAACTATAAGCTTTGGTTGCATATTGGAATTTACCATCAAAAGCTACAAAATCGCTCTTCTTGAAAGGCATTGCTTCAAAATTCCATGATGGTTGTTTGTACAAGAAACTATATTTACCAGGAAGTTTGTCCTTTTCTCTTTTATCTTTTGCTCTTTGATCTTCAGCTTTTTGTGCAGCTTTGACTTCTGCTCTTCTTGCATCTTTATCTAATTTTTGTTGTGCTTTTTTGGCTTCACGCTTTTCTTTTTCTTTTTGTTCTTTTATTTTATGTTCTTGATCTTTAAGAGCTTTTTCTTCTGCCTTTTTAGCCTTTTCTGCCTCATGTTTAGCTTTTTCTGCTTCTTTTTTTGCATGCTCTTCAGCTTTTTTCAATTGCTCTTTTCTTGCTTCTTCAGCCTTTTTAGCTGCATGTTCTTGTTCATGCTTAGATTTCTTTAATTCTTTTTCCGCTTTTCTTGCAGCTTCTTCAGCCTTCTTTTGTGCTTTTTTATCTATTTTTGATTGACTTTCAGGCTCAGCTCCACCGGCATACATAGTCGGAGAAACAAGGGCCAAAGCTGCGGCTAAAAACAGTATTTTTATTTTCATGCTATCCTCTCACTTTAAAAACTTGTTATTTAAACTTTAATAATCGGATCTTCTTCCACTAAGATCATATTTAAATGATCTATTTGTTACAGTATTTTTTCCTGAAACATCATTTGCGCTTTCTCCAGAAATAATATCCCCTACTCTCATTGGAGCAGCTCCGCTATAACCAGTTATAGCAATAGAGCTTGGAGAAATATGGCGGAAAAAACTATTCTTAATTCTTAGTCTTTGAGTTCCAGATTGATCTTCAAATTGAGCACTTTGATTTAATACTGAAGATTGATTTACAATTCTTCTAACAATTTCTTCAGCACTCAAAGTTCCCTCAAAAATTCTACCAACACCCAGCAATTTACCTCTGAAAGCTGATTGTCCCGCAAACTGGAGAGTTCCATCACCATAAACATCTCCACCTTGTGTAGAGAAATTTATACTGGTGGTAATTTGACTATCAGAACTTAAATTCTCACCCAAAATAAAGTTTCCATTGGTTCGAATGTTCATTAAACCATCTGTGTCAAATTTTAGATTTTGAAGATTTCCACCAGTTGAAACAGCACCATTTAAAGCATTAATTTCGACAGCTCCATTATCAAAAGCCATCAAAACACCACCTTGCTCAAAATCAAGATTCAAAGTTGCTTTATACATTGAAATGGTTCCATATCTGCCAATAGACTTTAAAGAACCTTCTCTATCTATCAAAATATTAAAATCATCAGTTGTTGAACCATTTCCACCAATAAACAAATGTCTATTATTCTCAGCTAAAATCTCAGCTCCGTCATCGACTGCTATTATTCCTTTGTTCTTGAAATAAACTTTCGATATTGTTGGATTTGGGGTTGAAAGCGAAGGGCCTAGCTTCATTGAAGCATTACCACTCAATTCAAATTTAGGTCTTGCATTACCGCCTGTTGAACTGAAAATAATTTGGAATCCGTCTTGGAAAACAACAGTTCCATTTCCTTTGAACATCAAATGGGCGTTATCAGGAAGAGTTTGAGAACTATTATTAAAATAAATGATTGGGTTTTCACCTTGATCATCAAATTCGAAAATTAACTCTGCACTGTCTGTAAAGCTTAATGTTCCATAAATTACAAATGTGTTTTCTACTTTAATAGTGTTCGTTGTTCCAATTATCCATAAAGTATCCGCGGCTGGAAGCTCTACGTAATCATCATACAATGTAAGATTTACACCACCAGATAATGTCAATGTTATCAAAGTTGCAAGATTTGAATCGTCTAAATTCTGTATTTTTGATGTTGCATCGGTGAAATATATACCACCAAAATCAGGTGTAAAACTTATTGTAATACCTTGATCAAAATATAAAGTTGAATATGCATCGATTGTACTTGTTACCGGCGAAGAAAATCTGAAAACTTTTCCAATTCCCTGCAAATAAGCTTTTTCTTTAAATTCTAAAGAACCAGTTGTAAGTGAATAATCACCACTCAAATTTACAACAGCATCACGCAATTGCAAATCGCTTCCAAGACCTTCCATAACAAGACGTGAGTTTGTATTTGTTGTTCCCTGAAGATTGTTTACCACAATATTTTGCAAAATTAAACTTTCCGCTTCAGAAACATAAAGCGAAGACGTCACGCTCAAGTTTAGATAATTACCTTCTCCGTCAATTATCACATCTGCTTTTAGTGGCTTGCAAAAATATGCTCCTACAAGCATTAAAAGCAGCAGTATCTTTCTTTTCATACTACCATCCTTTCTTTTTTCATTTATTTACACTCCTAATTAATCATGTACTTTTAAAATTTTTTAAATCCTATAAAAATCAGGATGCAAAGTGCAATCAAATAAATTAAAAACTTTGCATCCTATTTTTTCAAATCAAATTATACCGGTGCTACCCATGTAGTTGGAGTTGTTCCAAGACGAATATTATTCAAAGTCAAATCTTGTTGCAGATAAATATTTGAATTATACAACATTACTTTGGGATCAGAAGTTAAAGAATTAATATTATAAATAGCTAAATTACCACCAGTAATAGCGGCCTCATCTCCCAATGCCAGCTTATATGCGTTCGGAGATACAGCTAACGTACCATCTCCAAGACCTGTAGCTTGATGAACAGGAGTCGTATTTAAAACAGCTTCTGCATTTTGTGTTTTATAAACATTAAATCCTCCTGCATCAATTACTTCAAAATACAAGCTCCAATCTTTAGAAAAATCATTTTTCCATGAACGATAAGCAGGCGTTGTATCAAGAGAAGATTTTTCGGTAAAGGCTTCTCCTGACATTTTGTATATTTTTGTATAATCCGTAGCAAGCGCTGGAGCTGCAAATAAATTGGAAGCCAAGTATATGCCATCAGGTGACCAATGCACGCCGCCAGAGGAATTATAGGCAGGCAATAAAGATCCAAAATTAAGACTTGCTATCAATGTTAAATTAGTACCATCAAGTCTATAAACTTTTAGCATCTCATATGGATTTGTAGTCCCATCATAATTTGAATTAGCTAAACCAGCAGCTAAATACTTGCCATTTGGAGACCACGAAACGTGAAAAACATTATCTTCGGCTCCACTTGTTCCACTAACCACTGTTGAAAACAACGTTAAATTAGATCCATCAAATTTATATACATTTAAGTTATTTTGTACACCAACTGCTAAAAACCTTCCATCCAATGACCATGCAGGATATCCTGTACCGTTATTTGCAATTGATATAGCGGGGCCATAAATTCCACCATCTGTATGATTTACCGGATAAACCCTTATTGCAGCACCAGAGCGTATAAATGATATCCAAGATCCAGTTGGAGACCATTCTAAATAACAAGTATTAGCAACTTCTTCCAATTGGGTTGAAGTTAAACCGGTATCAAGGCCATGTATCCAAAATTTATAATCTGAAGTAGGAGCTCCTGAATAGACTCCACTTGCTACAAATCTTCCATTTGGAGAAATAGACTCAGAAATATGAGCTACCGTACTTCCCAACCCTGCAAATTGTTGCGTTACCCCTGAAATCGTTCCAGTAATAACAGGCGAATAACCATTCAACGTAGAAAAATCAAAATAAGATAAACCACCCTGCCAGGTTATATTTGGAACAAATAAAAATTTACCATTTGTTGCAGAATCTATGTCCAAGGTTCCTCTTCCACCCGAAAAATCAAAGCTATTTTCACCTAAATTTTTGAAAATAATTCCTGCATTTTTCACATTCAATTTTGCACCAGGAAGAATTTGCAACTTACAATCTGCTAGTTGATAAGCTCCGTTACCAAGTTGCAATGAATACATTGTTGATGAAGATGTATTATCAACCGTACTATTTCCATCAATTATGAACCGACCATTAACAAATATAGGATGGTTCGATGAAGTTAAAAGATAATCAACTTTCAAAGTACCGTTATCAAGCAATAATGTTGATGCGGAATTTGAAAATACGAATAAATTAACATTGCCCATTGTTGGTTTAGCAACAAATGTTACGCCATTTACTTTCAAAGTTGCATCATCATCAATCAAAATATTATGACCTTGAAATGTAAAATTACGAAGTCCTGAAGTTTCAGCTGATGCTTTAATTTCACAATCGCCTTTGATAATAAGCGAACCACTTGTAAATGTATAATCTCCATCAAGAGTTATTGTCGCGTTTTCCCATATAACTTGCGATGTTGGATGCGAAACAACAAGCCTCGTCGAAGATAAACTGTCAACAATCACATTTCTGAATGTTGCTACTTGACCTTCTGGTACAGTAACTGAACCATTTGCAATCATATCATATTCTTGAAAGTTATTATCAATAACCAAATCAGCCTTCAGCAAACTGAACATCAAAAATAAGACGATACTTAAAATAGATAAACGTCTTGTCATTATTTTTCTCCTAAATTAATAATTTTATCGATTAGAAATAACATTAAAGGTTCCCTGGATGTGGTAATAATCACCTGGAGCTAAATATGAGTTATTAAGAATTTTTACATTATCAACGACTATTGTTGAGCTTGAATCGCCCCATGTTAACCATCCAGAATGCAAATTCTTCAAAATAATATTTCGAAGCGTGATTGTTTTTCCAGCAGCAACGTTAATATGACCTAAAAGATTTAGATCTAAGTAATATTTATTTCCGCCATCAATCACTAAGTTATTATTTAGTGTCAATATTTTGCTGAATGTTTGATTTTTATTAAAGAATATTTCGCGATTATTTGCATCTGCATCTGTTGATATTGTTCCATTTGTTGTCGAATCTAAAACTCCATTTGCT